>JAKLFN010000143.1 GCA_022711195.1 Bacteroidota bacterium | reverse complement strand
ATTCTTTCATGAAATACTTTTATGCCTCACCGGCAGGACTTATACCCTGTCCGACGCTATCAATAATTATTGGATTCCTGCTTCTTTATAATGGATTAGGCTCCCAGGCAATAACACTGCTGGTGGTTATCTATGGACTTTTCTACGGTCTCTTCGGAACCCTCAGGCTGGCAGTTTATCCTGATATATTCCTGATCTTTGGAAGTGTATCCCTGCTGGTAAAGTACGTACTATCACTGAGAGGTTAGGATGTATATTCCTGTCCGGCCGCCTAACTATGGCTTCCGATTCCCGGAACTTTGTCGTTGCACTCCTCGTCTCACGCTCACGCTCCGTTCTTCGGTCCGCATCAATATTTAAGTATCTTTAGAACTTTTATTAAAAGTGATTCAGGCCGATAGACTGACATACAGAAGGATATTGATCTTCTGGGTACCCCTGGCGCTTACCTGGCTGATGATGGCCATTGAACAGCCTTTCCTCATCGCATTCATAGCCCGGCTTGATGAAGCAAAATACAACCTCGCCGCTTTCGGCATAGCAGGATCGTTTGCCATGATCGTTGAGGCTCCGATAATTATGCTTATGAGCGCCTCCACAGCCCTTGTAAAAGGACGGAATTCTTACAGGAAGCTTAAAAAATTCACCGATATCCTTAATACTTTTATCACAGCAATACAGCTGATCATTCTTATTCCACCGGTCTTTAACTTCATAGTCGTTCGTCTTATGGAAGTGCCTGCGGAAGTTGCGAAGCTGGCTCACGTTGCACTGTTAATTTTTCTTCCCTGGGCTGCATCAATCGGATACAGAAGGTTTTACCAGGGAATTCTTATCAGGAATAACCTTACGCGCCGGGTAACATACGGTACACTTGTACGCCTTTCGGTGATAATTATCGTCGGGATAATTCTCTTTGCTGCAGGTGTTAACGGCGCCTATGTTGGAGCAGGAGCAATGTCGCTGGCTGTCTTGTGTGAATCGATAGCAACAAGGTTCATGGTTTCGGGAACTCTGAAGAGTCTGCTTGAGAAAGATGATAATGAAAATGGAAATCTTCGTCTCAGGTCTATTGCGAAATTCTATTATCCGCTCGCCCTGACTTCAATTTTATCGTTAGGTGTACATCCCTTTGTCACATTCTTCCTGGGGAGAAGTATTATGGCCCTGGAGTCGCTGGCTGTTCTTCCTGTTGTGACATCACTGGTGTTTATTTTCAGAAGCATGGGATTATCATACCAGGAGGTAAATATTGCCCTGATGGGGGAGAAGGGACAAAATTACAGGGTGCTCAGGAATTTTGCCGTGTACATGGGAATTGTGATAACTGTCTTAATATCGGTGCTGGCTTTTACTCCCCTGGCTGATCTCTGGTTTATCAACATCTCCGGACTTACCAAGGAGCTTGCTGATCTCTCGTATCTGCCGCTGAAGATAATGATACTCCTGCCGGCACTGACAGTGCTTCTGAATTTCCAGAGATCTTCGCTGATCGTAAATGGTACAACAGGTTCCATTTCGGTGGCAACAGCAATTGAGCTTTCGGGGATAATTGTAACACTTTTGATATGTACCGTATTCCTGAATCTTGTTGGTGTGATCGCAGCCTCAATTGCATTTATGGCTGGCAGGAGCCTGTCGAACCTTTACCTGATACCGAAGCAGGCAGCTGCTGTGAAGAAATGGGTTTTATAATTTAATTCATTTTAATTCTTTTCAGATTACTTTTTGAAGTTTCCAGCTTGTCACGGTACCTGTCTGAGAACTTCCTCATCCCATTGCGGAGGATACTCGTTTGTAAACATATTGTTTTCGAACAAAACATCGGGAAGAATGCATTCAGGAGTAGTTTTAAACGAAATCTCATAAAAGAGTTTGATGGGATAATACCTAATCTCTTCTGGTTTGTAAGCTTTGAATCCTTTAACCCATTTTTTCCCTGGGTTTTTCAAATATTCTTAAGAAAGTTGTTAGAATCAGAAACTGGTACCACTTGAAACAGGATTATAAACCTTTATATGTCTCCGCAAATATCGTTTCTGTCAGCCATCTCCTGAAACTCTGATTATCCATGAACTGCTTAAAAAGCTCTGTATGGTCCGTAAGCATCTCGACAATGACTCTTTCCAGGGCTTTATCATGCTCAATACGGGCATTCTGCCGGTCATTCTGCTTAATTGCATTCTGGTAAGCCTTATCGGCTGATACCTTGACAGGAAGCTCCTCAGTGATCACCTTCTGGATCTTGTCAGTGTCTCTCCATTCAATACTCCCGAACTGATCATTAAAAGCTTTAATGATATTACTTAACCTGTCGAGCTCCGGCTCTGCTTTCCGGCCGCCACCCTCGACGAGCAGCGGATCAATTTCCGCATCTTCATCGGCAAGCCTTATCTTTTGCGTAGTCTGGATCTGGACCCTGTAACTCTCCATATCAACCGTCTCAAGTATTCCCTTGGAAAGATCTACCTCAACCGGAGCCGGCAGCTTGGGAATGAGCAAATTCAGGAAGATAGAGAGCTTTTCCCAGCCGGGATTGGAGTAGGGGAGTATCGATGCAAGAAAGTTATAAGCCCTGTCGAAGGCTTTTGCCTTTCCCTTGAAATCAACCTGTCCGTCTTCATCAAGATCGCTCTTATACACGGCAACGCAACTGTCAAGTACAGGATCGAGCTTTTCACGGTTTTCTCCCGAGAGGAATAGTCTGACGAGCTCATCGACCTGATACTGATTGTAAACCTGATACGAATCAAGCTTGGCTTTCAGGTCGTGAAGCTTGTTCGGATCTGTTTCTTGGCTGAGGATCGTGGTCCTGTAATAATCGCTGAAGGCGAACTTAATAACCTCAGAATCATTCATGAAATCGAGAATGAAGGTATCTGTCTTCAGGGGGTGTGCCCTGTTAAGCCTCGAAAGTGTTTGCACGGCCTTGATATCCGACAGCTGTTTATCTACATACATTGTATGAAGCAGCGGCTCATCATACCCGGTCTGGAATTTGTCGGCAACTACCAGAAACCTGTAAGGATCCGTAATGAACTTGTCGGGTATCTCTGCTGAGGGAAATTTATTGAGTTTGGCTTCAGTGACCTTCTCCTTTTCCCATTCATGCTCACCTGAGAAGGCAACTATTGCCTGGTACGGGGAGTTAATTTCCCTGAGGTAAGTGCTTATAGCATGGTAATATTGAATTGCCCTTTCAATACCGCTACAGATAACCATACACCTTGCCATTCCCCCGATCTTGTGACGGCCAATGACCTGTTCAATGAAGTGATCGACCATTATTTCCGCTTTCTGCTGAATGGCATATTCGTTCGATTCGACATACCTCCGGAGCTTCTTCCTTGCCTTCTTTACATCGAACTCCGGATCTCCCTCTATCGATTTGATCAGTTTGTAGTAACTATCCACAGGAGTGTAATTCTGAAGCACATCAAGTATGAATCCCTCCTCTATTGCCTGCTTCATGGTATAGGAATGGAACGGACGGTGCTTTATTGCATCTCCCTCCGGGTAAGATTCACCAAATATCTCAAGGGTTTTATTCTTGGGAGTCGCCGTGAATGCAAAATAGCTTGCATTTGAAAGCATCTTCCTCGAGGCAATTATCTTATTGATAGCATCCTCAACATCCTCTGTCGACTCAAATGCACCATAGTCTGCCGATGGCTCGGCAAGAACAATATTCATTTTTGATGCTGTCCGTCCTCCCTGGCTTGAGTGGGCTTCATCAATTATTATCGCGAATTTCCGGTTCCTGTGACTGTCGCCGATCTCATCAAGGACAAACGGAAACTTCTGAACGGTGGTTATTATTATTTTCTTGCCCTGTTCAATGAATTCCCTAAGCTGTGCGGCACCCTCTGTTACGGCCCCGACTACTGAAGAAACCTGGGCAAACCGCTTTATGTTATCCCTGAGCTGTTTGTCAAGCACCCGCCGGTCGGTTACAACAATTATTGAATCGAAGATGTATGTGCCGTTCTTTTCCAGACCTATAAGCTGATGTGCGAGCCAGCTAATAGAGTTGCTTTTACCGCTCCCGGCTGAATGCTGGATGAGATAACGTTTCCCTACACCATCGGCAGGCACTCTGGAAAGAAGCTTCCTGACAACATCAAGTTGATGATACCGCGGGAATACCTGTTCCTTTTTAACTTTTCCCGTACGCTCATCTTTGCGTTCAGTTACCTGTGCATAGTTCTCAAGGATGTTAGAAAGACTTTCTTTCCTGAGGATCTTCTTCCACAGGTAATCCGTGGCAATTCCATCAGGATTGGGAGGATTACCGGCTCCGTCGTTATAGCCCTTGTTAAAAGGAAGAAACCAGGACTGCTTGTCTTTCAGGTGTGTGCACATCTTAACCTGGTGGTCGTCGACAGCAAAATGAACGGCACAGCGGCCGAACTGGAAGAGAAGCTCACGTGAATCTCTATCCCGTTTGTATTGCTGGACGGCATCCTCGACGGTCTGCTTGGTAAGCTTGTTCTTTAGCTCGAAGGTCATTACAGGCAGGCCGTTTATGAATATCGCAAGGTCGAGTGCCAGCCTGGTGTTGTCGTTGCTATACTGAAGCTGGCGCGTGACACTGAAAATATTTTTTGAATAAAATTCTTTTGCCTTTGGATTTTTTTCAGATGGAGTGGCAAAATAAAGCTGGAGGTTCACAGGACCATCCTGCACGCCATTACGGAGGACATCAATTATCCCCCGTTTTGCTATTTCGCCCTGCAGGCGGTGGAGGAATTTCGTGCGGCGGGGATTGTCGGTATCAAATGCCAGCGCCTTGAAAGCTTCCGGCTGAGACTCGCCAATGAAACGGGATAGTAAATCAATATCCACGGCGTGATCTCTGTCGTACCCGGAGTTATTGCCCTGCACATAACCTGCTTCATCGGCCAGGGAAGCGACGATTATTGACTCAAGGTTTTTTTCTGTAATGTCTGTTGTTGTCATAACGCAAAAGGCGCAAGAGGTGCTAAAGGCGCAAGTTATAAATCGTTTACTACACGGTGTATTCCGTTCTTTACAAGTTTTTCGCCGAAGTTGATCACAAGACCAAGCTTCAGGCCTGTCAGACGCAGGTAGGTTAAGACCTGTACCTCAAAGATAGTATTATACAATGTTGTTGATTTACATTCAATTATCACTTTTTCGTCTATTATCAGGTCAATCCGGAGCGGACTGCCGAGCCTGGCGCCTTTGTATTCGATGGGCAGGGAGACCTGCCGTTCGACTTTCAGGCCTCGTGACTCAAGCTCATATACCATTGCTTCCTCGTAAACGCTTTCGAGGAGGCCGGGGCCGCCGAGGGTGCGGTGGACTTCGATGGCTGCTTCGTAGATCTGGCGTGATATTTCGTTTTCAGTCATAGCACAATATTTTAACGCAAGAGACGCAAGAGGCGCTAAAGACGCTATTGTTCATCATTTTCAGGTTCTGTTTCACTTTCAGGGATCTCATTTATTTCAGCTTCTTCCTCAACGCCTTCGTCCATTGCGTCGCTTGCGTCTTTTGCGTTAATATTAATAAAAGATCACTTTGATGATTCAGTGAAAACTCCTGATGATATTGAAAAAGAGGAAATTAAATTTCTTACGTGGATTCCTCATTATAAATCAAATAATAAAGGGAACAAAGATAATCTGGG
>JAKLFN010000142.1 GCA_022711195.1 Bacteroidota bacterium | reverse complement strand
AATATCACTTACCTGCAGGCCTGTAAGTTCTGCCCTTCTTATCCCTGTAAAATATAGCATCTCTATAATTGTACGGTTTCTCAGTCCGGTAAAATCCTCCCCGAAGTTATTGTTATCGAGAAGGTTTTCAAGAGCTTCCTCCCTGACAAAGACTGGCAGGGTCTTCTTCTGTTTCGGAAGAACAACCTTTTCAAGGGGATCATTTGTTAATATGTTTTCTTTCCTGAGCCACCGGAAAAAGACCCTTAAACATGATATTTTCCTGTGAACACTTGAAGGAGCTATCCCGGTGTCCATCATACTTACAATCCAGGTACGGATATGATGGGAACTTATATCACAGGGATCATCCGGCATTGAGTTGCCGGAAAGAAATACGGAGAATTGTTCAAGGTCATTACTGTACGACCTTACCGTATGCGGTGAATACCGTTTTTCGAATTTCAGATATTGCAGGAACGATTCCTTATGAACCATGAAGGAACCATTTATATATAAGGAGCAAAAACTAAGAAAAGACAGGAAGAAGATTATTCTTCGTTCTCCTGCATCTTCTGCACGTACTGAGCCTTCTTGATTTCTTCCCTTCTCCGAACCGAAGGCTTAACAAAAGCCTGACGGGATCTTAATTCACGTATAACACCCGTCTTTTCAAATTTCCTTTTGAACTTTTTTAAAGCTCTCTCAATGTTTTCGCCTTCTTTTAATGGTACAATGATCATAATAAATAAATCAGTTTTAAACGAGGCGCAAAGTTAAGAATTGAAAAAATCTTTTCAAAACATTTATGGAGATAATTTATTCATATAACGTATTTTCATGATATATAATTATTTGAGTGTGTTCTTTATCATCCCTGACATGTAGAAATTAAAGATACGGATTATTTAACAATAATCAAAACAGGAATTGTTAAAGTTTGCTTAAAAATAAGAATAAAGTAATACTTACCTTCTCCAATGAGTTAATCTGCTTACTTTTAACCATCTGCCCCTCCATTTTGATATCTCTTGTTCCTTTCCCGTGTCAATCTGATAATTCCTACCCCCTTTCCCGTGTCAATCTGATAATTCCTACCCCCTTTCCCGTTTCCCCCAAGGGGGAAAGGCTTGATTTTGTGGCAATCGTAGATCTAGAATTCTTATCGGTTGTTATTATGATTAGTCATGTGCTTATTAATTATCTTCAAGACCCAATCGATGCGTGTTTTAATATCCTTATTAGTGAATCTGAGCACTTTTAATCCAGATGATTCGAGAAATCTGGTCCTTTCTTCATCATATACTTTTTGTCTTAGATGAATTTCACCATCAATTTCAATCGCCAAACTTGCTTTATCACAATAAAAATCAAGAATATAAATGTTAAATGGGTGTTGCCTGCGAAAATAGAATCAATTTTGTTGTTTGTTTCTGATTTTACTCCACAGAATCTTCTCTGTTTCAGTCATGTTCAATCTTAATGACTTTGCCCTGGCCTTTATAGCAAGGCTTGCCCCATGACTCTGTTTTGCTTCAATAACTCTTCTCTGAAATATCATGTTGTCGGTTCTTCACCTTCCCCCCTGGGGGAAGGTCGGGAAGGGGGTTTAAACTATTTGTACTGACACATAAACGCATCATTTTTAAAATATCTGACCTGTCAATAAGTTATCCTAAAACTATTCTCTGAACTCCAGATACCATTTTACTTTACTGACCTTTGCGGAATCAATTACCCCATTCTTAACCAGCTCACCTATATTCTCAACCTTTCCCTTTAATTCCCTGTATTTCAGTACCGCGTTCACTTCATACCTAGTAAAATACGGCAGTCGGATTAGTTGCCTGTAATCCGCCTGATTTATTTTGATCATTCTGATATCAGCCGGATCAACAATAAGCATCCCTGAAATCCGGTCAACTGTCTCCGCCGGCAGACCGTAAACCTCTTTTAGCTGGCTTACATCGGCATAACCCCCAAGCAGATTTCTGTAACGGACTATCCTTGCCGACAAGACTGGTCCGAGCCCCGGAAGGGATTCCAGATCAGCTGAATCGCATTTGTTCAGATCAATTTTCTTAAAGGATACCGGATTCTTCTTCGGCTGGTACTTCTGAGTACTGGCAACAGTACTTTCAGTCTGAACTGTATCAGCAATGAACAGGCTATCGGCAAGCGGAATAATCTCAACAGCCATTTTGCGGTTTGGGACAATGAACCTTATTCCGGCAACTGCTGCAATAATCAGGATAAGTATTAATGATGACCTCCTTTCGCGCCGGGTATATCCAAACCATTCCTTAAGCGGTTGCAGAGAATTCCGTTCCATAAAAAATGCAGTAAGACAATTGCAATTTATGAAATTTTAAAAGAAAATGATATAATAATGACAGATTTTTCAGATGGACAGATCAGAAGGGGTATCCAATCCCAAAAACAACAGTGAAATAATCATTGGAACTTTGATATGGCAGGCTCGAGAGGACCCATCTATCTCCCCCTGACAACCTTGGATCCCTAAGTTTCATACCGATATCGGCACGTATAAGTACAAAATCGAGGTCGAACCTAAATCCCACTCCTGTTCCCAGGGCAATATCGTTCAGCACATTTTTAAACCGGAACACTGAACCTTCCTGGGAATTGTCATTGAACGACCAGATATTTCCTGCATCAAGAAAAACAGCACTTTCAAGGATCCAGAACAATTTGAACCTGTATTCTATGTTGGCTTCAAGCTTAATATCAGCCGTCTGATTGAGGAATGTTGTTTTGTCGGGCACATATGAACCCGGACCAAGGGTTCTTACCTGCCAGGCCCTGATGCCGTTTGCCCCGCCCCCGAAATACTGTTTTTCAAATGGTATTGCCCGTGAATTGCCATAAGGGATCCCGGCTCCGATAAATCCCCTGTAAACTACAGAGCTGACATCATTGATTATCAGATTATATCTCAGATCCATGTCGGCCCTGAAATACTGGGCAAAGGGCTGACCAAAGAGATTATAACTCTCCTCTTCCTTTTCAAGGCCGGCAAGATTGCTTATGAGTCCCAGCAAATTTCCTGATGTTTCTGCATTGAACCTGAAAAACCAGAAATCTTTTGATTTCCTGATCGTCTGGTTACTATATATAAAAGAATAGCTGCTGCCCAGAATTGTGACATCCCTGTAACTGTAAGCGAGATAGGAAGAAGATTCGATTTTCTCCATGAAAGCAGGATCGATGGTATCAAGCTTGACAATATTAAGCTGAAGTGGATTTACTATATGTGTTGTATATGAATTTCCATTCCAGTTGTATCCGAAAGTGGCATTTGCCATTTTTCTGGTATAGAACGGCATCTTCTGGTAATTATATGCAGCAAGCAGGGTGGTCGTGGGATTGTACTTTTTTATAAAGCCTTCTGTTTTGAGAAATGGTACAATGAATTTTGGAAATCTAAGACTGGTTTCAGCACCATATTCCACAGAATGCATAATAGTGTCCTGCGAAAGAGTTTCATAAGCCCCCTTTAGCTTGAGACTAAACATTTCGGCTCCACGGAAAAGGTTCTTGTGCTGATAGACAAGGTTGAGCGCCCCGCCGATACCGTCTGAATGCGTACCTTCAACCTCTACCTTATAGGATTGCTGACTTAAGAGTGTCAGCTGGATCGTACAGTCAAGCTCCAGTTCTTCGCCAGGTCTGAAGGTGGATCCGGGCACTTCATTGTAGAAAATATTTACAAGCCTGAATGTTTTCAGAGCCAGCAGGTGTGATTGCGTCTGCTCTGTATTTGTCACACTGAACCTGGCTCCCGATCTGAGATATAATGATTGTATAATAAGATCATATTTTATCTCAGGCTTCTTTCCTGGTGAAATAATATAATAACCATCATATAAAATCGTATCAAGACTGTTAAGGTAGGCTTCTCCTCCTTCGAGGGCATCTCTCGGAACAAAATCGGGATAGATATAGATATTCCTTATTTTATAAATTGAATGCGGGACTTCGGTTATTTTGTTTGTATTATCAATTCTCATGAAATTCTTTACACCGTAGTAAATATCCACCTGCCTGTTACCTATTGTACTATCGACCCTGAAATAAATATGATCGCCTGAAAACCCGTAAAATCCCCGGTCTTTTATGAAGCGTTCAAACCTCGACTGTTCGGCCTGAAGAACATCAACATCATAGGGTTTTCCCCTCATAATGAGACAGTTTACCGAATCAAAGACATACCACTGCTCAATAAGCGTGTCTGCAAATTCATAATAGAGCTTCCGGATTGTATATGGTGATTTAAGATCCACATTATAAGTAACTTCCGATTTTTGTCTGCTTGTCTTTACGGTATCTTTCACACCTGAATCAAAATAACCTTTGGAAGCAATATAAGACTGCATCTGCTCAACCGACTTGGAAGTTGAGAAGGGATCATAAATAACCGGTTCCTCTCCTATTTTCCGCAACCATGAATGCGGCCATTTTTCCTTGCCTTTATTGGAAAGATTATATAATCCCAGATGAAACCTGACACCGAAGATCCTCTTATTTGGTTTCTGCTTGACAAGAGGTTCAAGATCACCTCTGCTTATCCCCTCCTTATTTATAATTATATGATTCTTATCGAGAAGCGTTTCATTCTGAGGGACATACTTTGTGGGATTACATGATGCGACCAGCAATATCAGAAATGAAAGAAGTAAAAACGATCTCCGGGAAGAAATATTTTTATTTGATATATTTTTTTCCAAATTTTGTATAATAATGTGACACAAATATATCAATAAAAATATTTAAAGAATTCACATTCACAAAATTTAATATATTGACTTTGTGAATCTTACTACCTTTGTGTCAGTATTTAAACAACAGATGTTAAGTAAGAATAAAATAAACTTCATTTTATCACTTCAGAAGAAGAAAGCAAGGGAGGAAGCTAAACTATTTGTAATAGAGGGTGATAAGCTTGTAAAGGAATTCCTTCTGGCTAAACAGCCTGTCGAGATGCTTATTGCCAAACCGGAATTCCTTAATTCTCTTCCACTGTTTCACAAACAGGGTATCAGGGAGGTCATTCCCGCCGGCTATGACAATCTTAAGAAAATAAGTTCGCTGAAGACTCCGCATAATGCTCTTGCTGTAGTGAGGATGCCTGAAATTAAAATGGATCCCGATGACATTACCGGAGGCTTAACTGTTGCACTTGATTTTGTACAGGATCCGGGAAATCTTGGTACAATTATCCGGGCAGCAGCGTGGTTCGGTATTAGAAATATTTACTGCTCTGAAAACTGTGTGGATGTTTACAATCCCAAAGTCATCCAGGCAAGCATGGGAGCAATACTGAACGTCAGGGTATACTATACCGACCTGAAGGATCTTTTCCGTGCTGCGCTGAAAAACAAAGTCAGGATATATGGGGCTATGCTGGATGGTGAATCAGTTTATTCCCATAAACTCTGCAAAACCGGTATTATCTTCCTTGGAAATGAGTCGAAAGGTATATCTGAAGAGCTGCAACCTTTCATCACCGACAGGATAATGATCCCGAGGATCAGCGGAACAGGCACGGGGATCGACTCGCTTAATGTAAGTATGGCAGCGTCGGTTATCTTCTCGGAGTTTACGAGAGCCAGGGGAAGGCAGGGGTGAGGCATGAGGCGTGAGGGGTGAGGGGTGAGGCGTGAGGGGTGAGGCG
>JAKLFN010000141.1 GCA_022711195.1 Bacteroidota bacterium | reverse complement strand
TTTGTTTACGATCGTTATTTAGTACAAGTTCCTAATTATATGCAAATCTAAAAAAATTGAACGATAATCAGGCAAATTACACAAAATATTTATAAAATCAGCATATTAATACCGGTCGGATAGTCATCATAGAAGATGGTATCGATGAGTTTCCGGTAGTGATTCTCATTGGCAACAAAATCAATGTTTTCGATATCTATGACCAGGTATTTGTTGTCAGGGTTTTGCCTGAAAAAGGTGAAATAACTGTCCTGTACTTTCTGTAAGTATTCCTTTGTTATCGATTGCTCATAATTCCTGCCGCGTTTACCGATGTTCTGAAGAAGCCTGTCAGTACTAAGATGCAGGTATACAAATATATCCGGACGCGGTAATGATCCGTAGATGATATAAAAGATCTGCCTGTAAAGATTATACTCGTCACCCTCAAGGGTTGAGGCGGCAAATACAAGCGATTTCATGAAATAATAGTCGGCAACAGTAAAGGCGCTGAAAAGATCCTGAGGAACAAGCTCTTCCTTCAGCTGTTTGTACCGGCTTGCAAGAAATGAGAGCTCGAGTGGAAATGAATACTTTTCAGGATCGCTGTAGAATTTCGGGAGAAAAGGATTGTCGGCAAAGTGCTCCAGGATGAGGCGGGCATTGAACTGTTCAGAGATTTTTGTGGCCAGGGTGGTTTTACCAGCCCCTATATTGCCCTCAATTACAACATAATTATATTTTATTTTCATCCCTTTCCGCCGGCATTTTCAGTTAACCAAATTTAGAAATTGAAATGCTATTTGCAAAAGGTAACAAAAATAAAAAAAGAGGATGTCTCAAAAGTCTCTTTTAACCGCAAAGTACCAGAGAGAATACGCAAATGGCGCAAAGAAAAATCAATGAACATCAATACATTGCGGCCTTAGCGTTAATCCTTAGCGACTTTAGCGGTTAATGGATCTCACCTTTTGAGACGTCCTCTTCATAAATTTTATTACTTATCCTGAAGCGGATTTGTAACCAGGTCCTGCTATTTATTCTCTTCTTTCTTTCCCGGTCCATGGCCATGTTCCTCTTTTGGTGGCCTGGGCAGAAGAACCTTCCTGGAGAGTTTCAGTTTGCCTGTTTTAGGGTCAACTTCGATAAGCTTGACTTCTATTTCGTCGCCAACCTTCAGTACATCTTCAACGGTTGCAACTTTTTTCCAGTCTATTTCAGAAATATGGAGCAGCCCATCTTTATTGGGAAGTATTTCCACGAATGCTCCAAACTGAACAATCGTCTTGACCTTTCCCCTGTAAACCTGACCTACTTCAGGAACTGCAACAATTTTCTTTATCCAGTCAACAGCAGCAGTAATGATCTCCTTGTTTTCGCCATATACATTTACATCACCACGTCCGTCAACTTCTTCAACAACGATGGTGGCGCCTGTTTCGCGCTGTATCTCCTGGATTACTTTTCCGCCCGGACCGATCAGGGCACCGATCATATCTTTCGGTATCGAAAGCATTTCTATCCTTGGTGCATGAGGCTTGAGTTCAGGACGTGGTTCGGCGATGGTCTTAGTCATAATACCAAGAATATGCAGACGTCCGGCTTTAGCCTGGGCAAGCGCTTTTGCCAGTATCTCAAAAGAGAGACCATCCACTTTTATGTCCATCTGTGTTGCAGTTATTCCGTCGCGGGTGCCTGCGACCTTGAAGTCCATATCACCGAGATGATCCTCGTCGCCAAGGATATCGGAGAGAATGGCATATTTCGTATTGTCTTTGTCGGTTATGAGTCCCATAGCAATTCCGGAAACCGGTTTTCTGAGCTGTATCCCTGCATCCATAAGAGCAAGTGTTCCGGCGCATACGGTAGCCATCGACGACGATCCGTTCGACTCAAGGATGTCGGAAACAACCCTCACTGCATAAGGATTTTCCGTTTCCGGAGGCATCATCTTCTTCAATGCCCTGTGAGCAAGGTTCCCATGTCCAATTTCCCTTCTGCTGATCCCGCGGGCAGCTTTTGCCTCGCCTGTTGCAAATGGCGGAAAATTATAGTGAAGAGTAAATTTCTCGGTGCCCTGGTTCAGCACTTCATCAATGATCTTCTCATCGAGTTTAGTACCCAGGGTAACTGTTGTCAGTGACTGCGTTTCACCACGGGTGAATAGCGCAGATCCGTGTGTTGCAGGAAGGGGATCGATCTCACACTCTATAGGTCGTATTTCATCCGGCTTCCTGCCATCGAGACGCTGCTGCTCGTCGAGAACAAGCCTTCTGGCTGCCTCCTTGAGAACATCGTGATAATATCTTTTTACAAGAGCCTCATTTACATTATCTTCCTCCTTATACTGTGCAAGGAATTCTGTTACCACTGAATCGAAAGCTTCCTGCCTGTTATGTTTGGCAGCTGAATTCTTTGCCACCAGGTAGCATTTATCATAAGTTTCAGCCCATACTTTCTTCCTCAGTTCCTCGTCGTTAACCTCATGACAATATGTGCGCTTGGCAGTGGTGCCTAGTTCCTGGGCAAATTCAATCTGTGCCCTGCAATGTACCTTTATAGCTTCATGTGCGACCTTTAGCGCCTGGAGCATCTCTTCTTCAGATACCTCCTTCATCTCTCCTTCCACCATAAGGATATTGTCGTAGGTGGCACCCACCATAAGGTCAATATCTGCTTCTTTCAGCTGGGTAGCTGTAGGATTGACAATAAACTGGCCGTTAATACGAGCCACCCTGACTTCCGAAATGGGGCCGTTAAAAGGTATATCCGATACTGCCAGCGCTGCTGAGGCTGCAAGGCCTGCAAGAGCATCAGGAATAATATCAGTATCGGCAGATATGAGGTTTATTGTTACAAATGTTTCGGCATGATAATCGGCAGGGAACAGCGGACGCAGAGCCCTGTCTACCAGCCTCGAAATGAGAATCTCGTAATCTGAAGGTCTTGCTTCCCTTTTCAGGAATCCGCCGGGAAACCGGCCTGATGATGCATATTTCTCCTTGTATTCGACAGAGAGAGGCATGAAGTCGGTATCTTCCTTAGCCTCTTTTGCTGAGACAACCGTTGCCAGCAGCATTGTTTTTCCCATTTTTAAAAGGACAGCCCCGTCAGCCTGTCTGGCGAGTCTTCCTGTTTCCAATACTATTTGTCTCCCGTCGCCGAGATCAATAGTTTTTTCTTTTACTTTAAACATTGATTTTTATATAAATGATGATTTTCGAAATTACAGGTATAAAAATAGTACGAAAAAAGGCAATTCAAAATTGCCTTTTCCCCTTACTTACGTAATTTCAGTGCTTTTATGATTTCGCGATAGCGACCTATATCCTTTACCCTGAGGTAGTCAAGGAGCCTTCTTCTTTTCCCTACAAGCTTCACAAGGGCCTGCTGGGTGCTGAAGTCGTTCTTGTTCTTTTTAAGATGCTCGGTAAGATGGTTTATCCTGTACGAGAAAAGGGCTATCTGTCCTTCTGCGGTACCGGTATCAATTTCAGACGTTCCGAATGACTTGAATAACTCCTGCTTTTTTTCTGATGTTAAATACATGTCTCTTACTAAAATATTGTTTATCAACAAATAAATTGAGTCTCCAATTTTGGAACGCAAAAATAAGGCTTTTTTATGTAAAAAATCAAACAATTTGAAAAAAAATTAAAATTATTACACTGTTACTTCATTTTCAGAACGTACCAGCCTTCTGAAAATTGCTTTTGTTCTATATAAAAGACGCAAGAATAGTACCAAACGTTGCGTAAACCGGTGTAAATATCCGACTGTTAATCAAACAAATTCGATCATTCGTCAAAACCGAACCCCTCTGGCTCCCCTCTTTTATCTTTTATCTTTGGTCTTTGGTCTTTTGTCTTTTGTCTTTTGTCTTTGATCTTTTGTCTTCCTCAAGGCTCCAGCATCAGCTCATCCTCACGCCTGAGATCTTTCCCCATGCCTATCAACTTTGCCCCTATACGGCATTCGAGACACCTCCTCCTCTTACAATACTCGTTCCTCAGCTGTAGCAGGGCCTGGGAGCTGAAAGCCGAATCGGCAATAAGCCCTGATCTCTGCCATTCCCTGATAATCGAATTATCCTCCGGACCTATATCTTCAAGGAAAGAGAGCGCCCTTTCGCATATCAACCCTGAATCCCTGCTCTTGCCATAAACAAACAATAAAGGAATAACAGCGTTAATAAGCAGAATGTCAGCAGCCTGCGAACCTGAACATTTAGGCATACTTCTGCCTTTCCTGCCAAAAACAAAATGAGAGTTCCAGTATTCCGACGCCCTGACTTCAAAGAGACTCCGCAGTGACGTTATATCAGACGATTCTAGTGTCCTGGAAAAAAGACCTCCTGTTACCGACAACATTGCCGCCAGCTGCGAGATCCTGATTGTAGGGAAATTTGCAGGACGAAGTCTCGCAAACTTCCATATCCATCCATGCAGGGGTTTCAGAGAATATTTTGCCGAAAGAATTTTATACTCCTTTATCAAAGCAAGGAAATAATTGTCATTCACTGCCTCCCTGAAGAGCCCCTCGTCGAGCATGCCAGCGGTGCCGAACAGCAAAGCTTCGATCTGGAAGATATTATCGGAATGCTTCCTTATGATCCTGAAAGGAAGTGCAGAGGCCAGCATCCCAAAAGGCTCTGTATTTACCCTGAAACCAAAATATCGCGAAAGCAGCCTGTAGAATGTTTCTTCCCAGTCGTTGCCCGTAGAAGCATATTCTTTCATTATATAATCTGCTTTCCCCTGTAATCTCTCTATAACAAGATATCCCAGCCAGCTGCGGATAAGGAGTGTATCCAGGATCCTGATATCCTCCTGGCATGCTATTATAAACGGATTATTGACAAGACAGGTATATCTTTCAAACAACTGTGGATCGAATGAAAGAACAACAGTCGGGAGCTCTTCGCCGCGAGAATTAAAAACTTTCCTGTCGTTCTCGGCAACAACATGAAGGATCAGGTTGTCATATGAGGGATCAGTGTTATGACGGTGATTTAGGAAATCAGAAGCTTTTATGTGTAATTCAATATTTCCTGCCCACTCTATGCCCCCTGTTTTTATCCGTGCATTGAAAAAATCGGGTCCTGAATCGCGGTTATATTCGCCGGGATTTATAACATAAATCTTATTTCCGTGATTATCAAGTAGTTTATCGCCATCAAACAGGCTGTATTTCCACAGGTAATGCAGGAATTCCTCTTTCATTGGAGCACGTTATAAAAGCAGCGAAACTATAAAGATACAAAAAAAGATGCAAAGGTGCAAAGGTGCAAAGGGAGCAAGTCGCTTCAGACTGCAAGACTCAAGGAACGAAGTGACGCAGTTCCGCGCAGCGGAAGCAAGACTAATTAAATAAGGTTCCTCTCTTTCAGGTAGCCTTCCATCTCAATCTGGATATCTCTTGCTTTTTCACCGGCTACATTATCGAAATTTTCTGTATTGTCGGCAAAAATAATGCCGCGGGACGAGTTTACCAGGAGTCCGCATTTATTTGTCAATCCGTATTTTGCAACTTCGGCAAGACTGCCACCCTGGGCTCCCACGCCAGGAACGAGAAGGAAATGATCCGGAACAAGTTTCCTGATATCCTTAAGCATCTCGGCCCGTGTGGCACCGACAACATACATCATATTATTGATTGAGCCCCAGTTCCGGGAAACGGTCAGTACTCTTTCAAAAAGCTTAATGCCGTCTTCGTTGTGATACTGAAAGTCATCTGCTCCCTTGTTTGATGTCAGGGCAAGCAGAACAACCCATTTATCAGCATAGGATAGAAAAGGCGTGACAGAATCTTCTCCCATATATGGTGCT
>JAKLFN010000140.1 GCA_022711195.1 Bacteroidota bacterium | reverse complement strand
CTTCGTTTATTGAATATATTTTTCCGTCGGTTGGTGTTTTTATACATGGATGGGAGAGACAGAATTCACCGATTGACGGATCGAGGGTAAAGCCGTTTACCCCGTTCCCGGTTGTATAGACGAGCATGGTCGATGAACCATAGATAACATAGAGGGCAGCAACCTGCTGTCGTCCGGGCTGAAGGAAATCCTCATTATTAACAGGTTCTCCTCTCGGGGTTATTCTCCTGTATATCGAGATTATCGATCCGACAGATACATTATAATCGATGTTGGACGATCCGTCGAGAGGATCCATACATACTATATATTTACCCTTCCTGGCCAGCTTGTCGCTGAAAACTATTTCGTTCTGGTTTTCCTCAGTGGCAATGCCGCAGCACTCTCCGCTTGCCCTCAGAGCATCAGTGAATATCTTGTCGGCAAAAACATCGAGCTTCTGCTGATTTTCTCCCTGGACATTTACCATGCCTGCCCTTCCTATGATATCGACCAGCCCTGCCTTATTGATCTTTTTGTTGACTATTTTGGCAGCGGTTCCAATATTACTGAGAAGCGCTGAAAGCTCTCCCTTTGCATAGGGAAAATCTTTCTGCCTTAATATAATAAAGTCGTTAAGAGTGGTAATTTTATAGCTGTTCATTATGCTCCCGAAGTTAATTCATTATTATTAATTTTGGCTTTATTCGTTTCAATAAAAACACTTGATGAAGGTTTACAAATTCGGAGGAGCCTCGGTTAAAGATGCCAGGGGTATAAAAAACCTGACCGGGATAGTCAGCAGGGAGAAAGATCAGCTTGTCATTGTAATCTCAGCCTTTGGAAAAACAACCAATGCTCTCGAAAGAGTCCTGAAAGCCTGGCTGCATGGCGATAAAGACTACCTCGGGCACCTGGATGATATCGGCAGCTACCATTCTTCAGTGATTGCAGAGCTTTTTCCTCCGGGAAACAGCGCCCGTGTGAGAACAGACGAATCATTTGCGGAACTCAGGCACTATCTGCACTCAAACAGGAAGAACAACTATGATCATGATTATGACCAGGTTGTATCCTATGGTGAGCTCTGGTCGACTATTATCGTTTCAGAATTTCTTATTGCTTCAGGGCTCGATGCAGAATGGATCGACATACGGAAATGTCTTCTTACTGACGGAAGGCACCGCGATGCAAATATCCTCTGGAACGAAAGTACCGGCAGAATAAGGAAACAATTCGATTTCACAAGGTCGCATATTTTTGTTACACAGGGATTTATAGGATCTACTACGGAAGGACATACCACTACACTGGGACGTGAAGGATCTGATTTTACGGCAGCCATTTTAGCAAATATCCTTGATGCCGGCAGTGTAACTGTCTGGAAGGATGTTCCCGGTCTCCTAAATGCCGATCCGAAATGGCTTCCTGATGCACAGGTTATGGAAGAGATTTCATATAAGGAAGCCGTGGAGATTACCTTCTCGGGAGCGAAAGTCATTCATCCTAAGACTATTAAACCGCTTCATAACAAAAATATTCCACTCCATGTAAAGTCATTTGTCAATCCGGGCGAAGAAGGCACCATCGTGAAAGCTGATGCTACCCTTAAAAAAGTGATTCCTGTTTTTATCAGGAAGGAAAACCAGATACTGATATCATTAGTGCCAAAGGATTTCTCTTTCGTGATGGGAGACAACCTGAGCAGGATTTTCAGCATATTCACAGATAAAGGTATCAGGGTAAACCTTGTTGAGGCAAGTGCGGTGGCAATTGATGTTTGTGTCGATGATGAACGCACCAGGATAGACGCCTTGCTTGCAGAGCTTGATACTGAATATTCGGCATATTATAATGAAAATGTTGAAATGCTTACAATACGCCACTATACTCCGGAAGCCATCACAAGGATCACCTCCAGCCGGGAGATACTTCTGGAGCAGAGGATGAGGAGCTCGGTGAGGTTTGTGGTAAGATTATGATACTCCCCAATCCCCTGGTTGCAACTGACCCCCCAACCCCCCTAAAGGGGGGCTATAAACCATTATAATAAATTATTTTCTGATGGGTTTCAACCCCCCTTCAGGGGGGCAGGGGGGTGGAAGTGACGGAGGTCTTACCTGTCAAACACCAGTCTCTGTCCCCGGTAATCTTCGTTGAATACACCTTTATTATATACAACAGTCCCGTTCACAAAAGTCTGAACCACCTTCGAACGGAATGTGGTTCCTTCAAAGGGCGACCAGCCACACTTATATAATATATTGCTTTTTGAAACAGTCCATGGATTGTCAGGATCCACCAGGCAGAGATCTGCCTTATAGCCCTCACGGATAAATCCTCTTCCTTTCACATTGAACAGAACAGCAGGATTATGACACATCTTCTCAACAATTTTTTCCATCGAAAAGAGTTTGTTGTGCCACAACTCCATCATTGCTGCAAGGGAGTGCTGAACAAGTGGTCCGCCTGAAGGAGCCCTGAAGTAGCTGTTCGATTTTTCAGCTAGCGTGTGGGGAGCATGGTCAGTGGCAATAATATCGATAAGGTTGTTGTTCACGGCATTGACCAGGGCATCCCTGTCAAACCTGGTCTTTATGGCCGGGTTCCATTTGATGTGTGATCCGTGCTTTTCATAATCAGTGTCATCAAACCAAAGATGATGGACACAAACTTCAGCGGTAATTCTCTTTTCATTAAGAGGAAGCTCATTGCTGAACAGTTTCATCTCATCGGCTGTGGAAAGATGAAAAATGTGAAGCCTGGTATTATATTCTTTCGCAAGACTGACCGCATAGGATGAAGAAGTATAGCATGCTTCACGGCTGCGTATCAGCGGGTGCATGCTGAAGGGCACATCGTCACCGTACTGTTTAAAATATGCTTCGCTGTTCCTCTTTATTATTGGTTCATCTTCACAGTGCGCACATAATGGCATGTGTGCTCTCCTGAAAAGATCGTGAAGAGATTTCTTATCATCAACAAGCATATTGCCGGTCGAAGAGCCCATAAATACTTTAATTGCACAAACATCTGCCGGATCAGCTTTTAGAACCTCATCGAGATTGTTATTAGTAGCCCCGATCAGAAAAGAATAGTTGATGAGTGAGCTTTCGGACCCCAGCCTGTATTTATCGTTCAGTGCATCTATCGTAATCGTCTGGGGTACGGTGTTGGGCATTTCCATGAATGATGTTATGCCTCCTGCAGCGGCTGCACGCGACTCTGAGTAAATATCGCCTTTGTGAGTAAGGCCTGGTTCCCTGAAGTGAACCTGGTCGTCGATTAATCCGGGTAATAGAAACAACCCTGTGGCATCTATGATCTCGGATCCTTTTGGAGGATTAATCTGCCCCGGTGATCCTATACCCGAAATTAATTCATTCTTAATATGAACATCGCCCCTGAAAGATTTTCCTTCATTAACTATAGTAGCATTCTTTATTAAGGTAGCAGACATTAAATTTGATTTAGAAACCCACTCCAACCTCTGTTGGGATTTTATGTATTGCTATTTTGCCCCCCTTCAGGGGGGGGTTAGGGGGCTTTAATTTGCCCCGTTGTCCCGTTGCACCGTTGTACCATTGCGCCTGTATCTCACAAACAGGCTGCGCAGCCTTATCCTCAGTACGCTCCAGATCGCTTCGTTGAAGATACCTCCTGACATTTTGGATGAGCCCATTCTACGGTCGGTGAAAATTATGGGGACTTCGGTAATCCTGTATCCCAGTTTCCAGGCTATATACTTCATTTCTATCTGGAAGCTGTATCCTACGGAGCGAACCTGGTTGGGTAAAATGTTTTCAAGTACCTCTTTTCTGTAACATACAAAGCCGGCTGTTGTGTCCATTACCTTCATGCCCGTAATGAATCGCACATAGATCGAGGCAAAATATGACATAAGCACTCTCGAGAGCGGCCAGTTAACAACATTTACACCGCTTATATACCTCGATCCGATAGCTACGTCGGCCCCTTCTTCGGAGCAGGCTCTGAACAGCTTCGGCAGGTCGGAAGGGTCGTGCGAGAAATCGGCATCCATCTCATAGATATAATCATATCCTTTTTCGAGTGCAAACTTAAACCCTGCAATATAAGCTGTACCAAGGCCCAGCTTACCGGGACGTTCTATAAGATGTACGCGCGGTTCTGATTTCCTGATCTCTTTTACAATACCTGCAGTGCCATCGGGCGAGTTATCATCTATTACGAGCACATCGAACGAAACAGGAAGTGAGAGTATGGACCTTATTATGGCTTCAATGTTTTCCTTTTCCCTGTATGTTGGTATAATGACTATATTTGACATCTGTTCGATATTGATGCGAAAATAAGGAAATTCATTAACTATGAAAAAATTATCACTGACATTATTATTGGTTCTTATGTCGGGGGTATCTCTTTTTTCACAGGAATTTTTCTGGAGGGCAGGTTTCCGCTCTTTCTTTGATAATATTGAATTTGCCGGTTCGGAGGTGAAAGCTTCGCAGACCATGGCCGGAGTGATCGTCGTACCGGAAGCTGGATTCACATGGGATAGTGTTCATACAATTGCTGCCGGATTGAATCTTATTCATGAATTCGGAAGTACTGACGGCATTGGCAAGGCATTTCCTTCTGCCTGGTACAGGTATTCACGGAAACCATACACTTTCGTAATGGGCGCTTTCCCACGTGAAATTGCACTTGAGAAATACCCGAAAATGTTTTTCCAGGACTCTCTGAGTTATTACCGTCCGGTTGTAAATGGTATTTTTTTCAGGGCAGGCAATGAAGGGCGGTATGCCAATGTATGGCTCGACTGGACAGGCAGGCAGGCGGAAAATGTGAGGGAAGCTTTTTTTGTTGGTCTCAGCGGCAGATATAATATAGGTATATTTTATGTGAGCCATTTCAGCTATATGTTCCACTATGCTTCGCGTAAGGATCCTTTATGGCACGAGCCTCTGCACGACAACCTGCTTATGCTTACTTCAGCAGGAGCAGACCTGTCGGGGCGCACTATATTCGACAAGCTTGAAGTAAGCGCCGGCTTACTGACGGGCCTGGAACGCGAACGTTCGGGGAGTGCAGACTGGATCACCAGGCACGGGTTTTTTGCTGAGGCGAGGGCTGAGTACCGGTTTGCAGGTATCTGCAACAGCTTTTATGCCGGGGAGGGTCTGATGCATTATTATAATATATATGAGAATAACCTGTACTGGGGAGATCCTGTATACAGGGCAAGGATGTATGACCGGCTTGACCTGTATGTGAATTTTTTCAGAAGAAAGGATGTAGACCTGGAGCTGACATGGTCTCTGCATTTCCTGGAGGGGAGTCTCTATCAGGAGCAGTTATTGAAGCTGAAGATTGACATTAGCAGCATGGGTATTGCTGCAGGTAGAAGATAATCAGGCGATTAATAGTTTTAACCCGGATTCGGGAAGAAATTTTTGAAGATTTTTTAAGGACTTTTCTTGTTGAAAAGGAATCAATTTATATCTTTGCACCCGCTTTAAGACAAAAAGGATCGAAGTTCATTGAAAAGATGTTTAAAGTTCAAAGTTTAAGGTTCAAGGTTCGAGTATAACAGGAACCTGCAACCCGGAACCTGGAACCTGCAACTGAAAATAGTCCCGTAGCTCAGTTGGTTAGAGCGCTACACTGATAATGTAGAGGTCCCCGGTTCAACTCCGGGCGGGACTACGTGAGGGGAATTAGCTCAGTTGGCCAGAGCATCCCGCTTCGGCGGGAGGGTCAAGAGTTCGATTCCCGGGTGATGTTTGAAAGTTTGGGGAATTAGCTCAGTTGGCCAGAGCATCCCGCTTCGGCGGGAGGGTCAAGAGTTCGATTCCCGGGTGATGTTTGAA
>JAKLFN010000014.1 GCA_022711195.1 Bacteroidota bacterium | reverse complement strand
ATGATACTGGGTCAGAGTTCAGGGACAGTTGCTGCAATGGCACTGCAGAAAAGAAAAGGCATTCACGACCTCAGCTACCGCGAAATCAGGTTAAAACTGGAGTCAGACGGACAGATACTGGATTTTTGAATTAATTTTGCACCATAAAATCAATAAAATGAAGTCACGAATAATAATTTTTATCCTTTTGTCTATTTCTGTTTCACTTCAGGCACAGACCTCCATGCAAACATTATGGCCCGAAGGGATCCCGGGGATGATGGTCAACATCAATTATATTGAAAAAGCAACCATTACCGATGGTCTTCCCTCACGTTTTGAAAAAGTCACTATCCCTGCGCTTTATGTATATCTCCCTCCTGCCGACAAGGCAACAGGGACAGCTGTTGTGATCTGTCCCGGCGGCGGATATGGTGCGCTGGCATTTAACCACGAAGGTAATGCCGTGGCAAAATGGCTCAATGAGAACGGTATCGCCGGAATAGTCCTGAAGTACAGGCTCCCTTCCGACCTTATTATGAAGGATAAATCTGTCGGCCCGCTTCAGGATGCACAGGAGGCTCTCCGGACTGTGCGCCGCAATGCAGAAAAATGGAATATAGATCCGAAAAAGATAGGAATAATGGGCTTCTCGGCAGGAGGACACCTAGCATCAACCTTGTCGACACATTATGCCGACAAAGTATATGAACCCAAAGATACCGTCAGCGCCCGTCCCGATTTTTCTCTGCTGATATACCCGGTAATTACTATGGACTCAGCATTTACCCATGCCGGATCGAGAAGAAACCTCATCGGCCCTGATCCCTCTGCGGAGGCAATAAAAAGGTTCTCCAACGAACTGCAGATCAATGAAAAGACACCACCTGCCTTTATGGTGCACTCGGCTGATGACAGGACCGTTCCCGTGAAGAACAGCATTGTATATTACCAGGAGCTGGTAAAATATAAAATACCATCAGAGCTGCACATGTTCCAGAAAGGCGGACATGGTTATGGTCTTGGAGGGGGAAGGGAGACACATGCCTCCTGGCCCGGGCTGTGTATCAGCTGGCTGAAAGCTTCGGGATTCTGAAATAAAACTGAAGCACCCGCTATTCGGAGATCACCTTAACATTCCTGAACATAAACTGATTATCGCTCAGCCTGAGGCTCTTTCCGCTGGCAAGAGTCACATTCCTGAGGATCACCTCTTTTGTAATGACATAAGGAAACTCTTCTTTGTAGGAGTCACTTGTCATTTTCGGATTGAAATTTCCGAAGATGGCAGGTCCCTGATAGTTCTCAGGATGCTTTGAGTCGTCGATATGCAGGTTTTCGATGGTGATCCTTTCAGGCATATAACAGGTGTATCCGAAATTATGCAGTCCTGAATATGATCCCCCTATCAGGCTGGCGCTGACAGGCCTGCCGCCGGCAGGTATGAAGACACAGTTTCGTATGATAAATTCTCCCTGCCATGTGCTGCCATAATCGGAACGCAGGTTTATCATGCTTCTCCCCCTGATAGTTGTATTTTCAACTAAAAACGTACCACTGCCGATGGCATTTATCCCCTGGTGACCAAGTGTTGAGTTGCGTATGGTGGCATTGGCAACCCCCATGTGGGCATCGAATCTTGAAAAAATACAGCTGTCGAGGAGAAGATTCTTGCAGTAGTTCGATCCCATAAGACCCCAGTAGCGGCCATCGTTTATATCATTGGTCTGGCTGCAGTTCACAAATGATATATTCAGGGCCCTGTTAAGCGAAATATCGTAAGTCCCCATTGAAACATCCACACCTGCTGCTCCGATAGTCGAATATGTTTTATGACCAGTGAAGATTGTATTTCTGACAGTTACGTATGCACAATCCCCCACATTAATAAAGCCCCCATAAGGTGCTCCATGATCGCCCTCGCCGGTAATGCGATGTTCCACTCCTTCAATAACAACATTCGAACGCCTGACAGCGATTCCCCTGCTGTAGTATGTGTACTTCGATTCTGCCTTGTTGGCAATAGTGGTAAACCGCCCACCCCTGATGGTCAGTACCTTCTCATCAATGGGAAGGGCAGTGATATCTGTTATCTTGTCGAAATCCCAGATTATGGGGGCTTTCATGTCGACCCGTCCATCCCTGTCGACAACAAAAATATCGGTCTGCGACGATCCGTTGTTCTGGTTTGCACCATACCTGATGTACCGTTTTACATTCGAATTGGTGACTGTGACGATACATGTTGCAGGAAATGAAAGGTCAATTTTTTCCTGGTTTCTCTTTAGTGAAGTCAGTCCTTCAGGTTTAATTGGCTGCAGGCCTGAGTTAACCATAAAGACAGGTGTATTACGGTTTTCAACGGCGGTGTCGTCGATGATAAAGGAAGCTTTTCCGAAGTCAGTGTCGGTACGGATAATTGCTGTACGGCTCCTTGCTCCGATATAGTATGTGGCGTCACCCTCAATTTTAACTGCAAGTTCATTTTGATTTGCAAAAGCATGTGTTGCGGCAATAGCATTTATATCATCCGTTTTGCCGTCACCGGCAGCGCCAAAATCACTGTACCCGACAAATCCTCTTGATTTAAACTTCCTGACATCCTTCAGGGATACATTTATTACCAGCTGCCCCTTTTCATCTTCCTGGACCAGGGTCTTTTCCTTCCCGGTGGTAATTACAACATTTTCAGGTTTGCTGCCCGATTGTCCAGGCGCAATGGCCAGGAGTCCTGTAAACATGAAAAATGAGAGGAGTATAGATCTCATGATAAAGAAATTTTTGAGTAACAAAGAAAAAGAAATTTTTGACTCTGAAAACCTGAATATTTTTTACCGGACACAGGGTGGCAATTTTATGACCTCACGGCTTTTTTCGGAACAAAAAGTGAATTGCCGTCATTGAACTTCCTTTCAAGGATCAGGTCTGTCACCTGGACAGCGCCCATCATTGTACCGTAAAGGCCATGTGCAAATTTTGGCTGGTACAGATTCTTAACCGGTGTTTTCATCGATATTCTTTTCGGACCGAACTGTGTCACCAGTGAAGCTATATCATAGATGCTGCCTGTTGGTGATCCCGAATAGCGGGAGTAGGTTGCGGGTGTTGCAATATCTTTTACAACAATATGTTTTCGCAGATCGGGGATGAAGTATTTCTCAGCGATATCAATGAGAAAATCAGCCCATTTTTCTTTTTTCGCCTTGTATTTCTCATAATCTTTCTCGCGTAGCTCTTTCCAGCCGTCCATAGCCCATGGTGTGCTGCGGATGGTTATTGTGTTCTTCGCTCCGGTTGTCAGCGAAGGGCAGATAACCGCTGCATGGAAACAATCCTCAGAGAATCCATGATCACCGGCAAGAAAGGCGTTGAAGAGCTTTTCTGCAGTTCCCAGTCCGGTCGAGACTACATTGTATGGATAATCGAGATCGAGCTTTGTCATGTCGATCTTATCATCAAGGCCAAGCGCCACATTAACCGACGAGGGTGACATAACAGTACTTCTCAGCTGCTGCAGGTATTTTTCAGGAAGATTTTCATCTCCCACCATTTTATGCATTGCAACTTTCGGATCGATTGTTGTGATTAACTTTCCTGCCTCTATTACCTGTGTCCCTCCTTTAATCCTGACCCCCGCAACGGCTCCGGCTTTAACTTCAATTTTCTCAACTTCAGTGTTGAATAGCATTTCTCCACCGAGAGACTGGAACTTCTGTGCAAGCTTTGCAGGATATTCATCAAAGAATCCGTACGGGCGATAGCACCTTGTCATTGATGAAAGCATTGCTCCGGTTGCAAGTATTGCCGAGGCACGGTCGGAAGGAACTCCTGAAAACGAAGTGAATGTTTCCATCACTTCACGCAGCTTCCTGTTGGTGATACCGAATTTATCGAGCAGTTCCGAGTATGTCCTGTTAAGGTTGGCAACGACCATCGGAGCTTTAAAAATAGTAGCTATGGTGTCTGTCAGCGTGGCATTTGCCTTCAGCTTCCTGACCTGGCTGAACAGTTCGACGGAGTATTTCATCAGGGCCCTGATCTTTTCTGCATCGTCAGGGAATGTTGTTGTAAGGTAAGAAGTAAAGTTTTCAGCGCCTGCAGGAATGCGGTACTCTTCGATGTGATCGCCCTCAACCACGAGCCGGCGCATGAAATTTTTTTCATATTGTTTTAAAGGCAGGTCAATCTCCAGGTAGTTGAGTATATCCGTAATATCGGGAAAGAGCTGTGTGGTCTCAAAGACATACCCGCCTTTTTCGTAGGCTGTGCTGTAACCGCCGGGATAGCTGTTCTTCTCAATTATCAGGGTCTTCATTCCTGATGTGTTTTTCATCCACATCAGTCCGCAGGCCAGGCCGCTCAATCCTGCACCTATTATGACCATATCATAATGGCCGGAGCCTGAATAATTTGACGTCAGAGTGTCTCGTTTCAGCTGAATTGTATTATTCATAATGCCTTTTTAATGGTTTAATTTATTTCTTTTTCCAACCCGGACCCCTGACCACCCTTCCCGGTGTGGCCCCGGTATGCTCTCCCTCTTTTAAGACCTGGACTCCGTTTACAAAAACATGGACCATCCCTGTTGCATATTTCTTTGGTTCTTCAAAAGTGGCATTATCCCTTATGGTTGCCGGATCAAATATTGCAATATCAGCATAATATCCGGGTTTCAGCATTCCCCGTCTGTCAATCTTAAGATTTGCTGCAGGGAACGATGTAAGCCTGCGTACGGCCTCTTCAAGTGATATGACCTTTTCATCCCTGACATATTTCCCCAGCAGACGGGCAAAGTTGCCATACGCCCGGGGGTGTGTCCCTGATTTAAGGAAGACCCCTTCCGGAGCCTGCGAGGAGCCGTCGGAGCAGAAGCTCATCCATGGCAGCGCTATCTGCCGTTTCACATTTTCTTCCGACATTGAAAAATATACAACGCTGATACGGCTGTTATCCTCAACCACAAGATCCATAACTGTCTCCTCGGCAGTTTTCTTCCTCATTGCCGACACCTCTGCCAGTGTTTTGCCGGTCAGGTATTTCAGCGAATCGGTATTAAATCCCACAAGGAGTATATTCGCTGGGGTTCCCGGCTTCCTGAGGATAGTGTTCAGAATATATGGTCCTACAACACTTCGCACCGAAGGATCCATGAGCCTTTTTCTCCAGGCGTCGAAGCCCCCTTCCTGGACCCATTCAGGCATAAGAACATCGAAGCCTGTCGAGCTGGCTGAATAATTATACATGTCGGCGGTAACCTGCATGCCGGCAGCACGTGCAGAATCAATTTTCATGATTACAGGATCTATCTTATCCCAGTTGGTCTTACCCACCTGCTTAAGGTGATAGATCTCCGACCGTGCGCCTGACTTTCCTGCTATTTCCAGGAACTCATCAATGCTCTCCAGCAGGAGGTCATCTTCATTCCGGATATGAGAGATAAAAAGAGCATCATATTCTGCCGTCACCCGGCAGAGTTCTGAGAGCTCATCTGTCGATGCAAATGATGCCGGAACATACTCGATGGCGGCGCTGAAACCGACAGCTCCTTCTTCCAGCGCCTGGCGGAGAAGCATCTTCATCGAATCGAGCTCAGCGGCCGAAGGGGCCCTGTTATCATAGCCGACTGTATATATCCTTAATGTTGAAGAACCGACAAATGAAGCGACATTTGCCGAGACACCTTTCTTCTCAAGGAATTCAAGATAATCACCAAGTGAGGTCCATACAATATCATACTTAATATCACCCTGCTCCTTCTTCAACTGCACCTTCATCTTCTCATTCAGGGGCCCCCACGAATCGCCCTCACCCATCACCTCGAGAGTAACTCCCTGGCGTATGTCGCTCTGCGATCTGCCATCCTCAATAAGAGATTCCACGGCCCAGCTGAGCATATTGATAAATCCAGGGGCAACAGCCAGCCCTGCTGCATCGATCTCGGTTCTTCCTTCTGAATTTTTCAGGTCTCCGACAGCAGCTATAGTATCTGCGTTAATGCCAATATCAGCTTTAAAAGAAGTATTTCCGGAACCATCAATTATCTGTCCGTTCCTGATCACAATATCATAAGTTGAAGGCGATGAGCAGCCGCAGAAGACAAGACCCGCAAGGAATACTATTATAAAAAATCGCATGATCATTATTTTTTCCGGATGCCGATACCGGGTTGATTTTCTGAAATTGTATAAAACGGAGCTGTGTAATCAGGTCCCTCCTTGAAAGGCTCCAGTTCAGGTGTCAGGTGCGGGTCGAGGTCTATATAATCGAAGCCGCCAAGACCTCCCACCATGTGAATTGAGCATGAGAGAGCGAGCTTTGTTTCGAGCATACACCCAACCATCAGCCTGATATTTGCGCTGCGGGCTATGGCTGCAATATCAAGAGCCTCAAGTATTCCTGATTTCATGATCTTGATATTGATAATATCTGCACATTGTGTCCGAACAATATTTATCGCATCAGCGCTTGTAAAAACCGATTCGTCAGCAGCAACAGGGACCGATGTATGGTCTTTCACAAATTTCATCCCTGCCAGGTCACTCTTTATAACAGGCTGTTCAAAAAGAATGGGACGTATATTGTTCTTCTCCAGCTCATCAAGAAAATGAACTGCCTCAGGAGGTGTATATCCCTGGTTTGCATCGAGAGTAATTTCACAGCCGGGAGCTCCATCTTTAATAGCCAGTATCCGGTAAATATCATCTTTCAGTTTCTTGCCCACTTTTGTTTTCAGAACACGGTACCCCTCTGCGGCATATTTTGCAGCATTTTTCCGGGCGATATCAGGTGGAACAATATCGACAGTATAATCTGTTTCAATTTTATTTACCGATCCGCCAAAAAACCTGTACAGCGGGATGTCTATCAGTTTTGTATATGCATCGAGCAGCGCCATTTCCACAGCACATCTTGCCGTTACCTGGGCCCAGAATACGCTTTTAAGGGTTTTTGCAATTGCCTTATATTCATAAATATCCTTGCCCACGATGAAGTCCCTGCAGCTTTCGAGAGTAGCCAGTACCGTTGCCTGGTTCTCCCCGTTTATCGGTTCCAGCGGGGCAGCTTCACCATAACCCTCTATACCGTTCTCAAGAACAATTGTGACGATCACGTTCTCAATGTTGTACTTGGTGCCGATGGCAATGGTGAAGGGCTCTTCCAGCTTGATGTTAACCGGATCGATCAATACTTTTTTTATGTTATTCTTTGCCATTTTTTATAATCCATTTATTAAGGTTAGCCGTTAATGATCTTATCGGGGCAGATGAATGGTTTGCAGTGAGGGCAATTCTTAAGATGTACATTTCATTCCGGGAAGGATAGTTCATAAAGGGAACAATTATTCCGTTTTTCTCAAGAAATGAAGAGAGGCTTTTTGCCCTCTCCGCAGAAGACATAATAAGAGGAATTATCGGCGTGTTATCGCCCATGGTTCTAAACCCCAGGGCGATGATCTCTTCTTTCAGTTGTGCCGATTTCTCAAGCAATTTATTTTTAAGCTCCGGATTTTCTTTAATAATTTTAAGCGAAGCTATTCCAGCGGCTACCACCGGGGGAGGAAGGGCTGTCGAAGCCTGGTATGTTGTTGATCTCTGCCTGATACTTTCCACAAGGTTTCTGCTTCCTGAAATAAATCCACCATATCCGCCGAGCGCCTTGCTCATTGTCTCTGTCTGGAAGATATTTTCATTTTCAGGCAGGCTGAAAAACTCGGGAGTTCCTTTTCCTGTTTCACCGAGAACACCTGTTGAATGGGCATCATCGACAACCAGGATTCCGTTGTGTTTCCTGACTACAGGCCAGATTTTATCAAGGGGAGCAATTTCACCTGTAAGGGCAAAGACGCCGTCGGTTATGATGAGAGGCTTTGCGATTTTTCTTTTGACAATCAGCGACGCCAGGCTGCCAGCATCGCGATGGCTGAAAAATATGATCTCTTTGTCGCGGGGTATGGCAGAGAGAATACTGGCATGTGCCATTTCGTCGGCAAGAATGATACTATACTTCTCCTTAAGTACATCGAGCATAATAGTGTTCCCCTGGTACCCTGAGGCAAAAACTACTGTATCATTCTTCCCTTTAAATGCCGACAGTTTTTTTTCAAGTTCAAGGTGAATGGCTGCTGTTCCTGTTGTACAGCGTGATGCCGAGAAATTTATTCCATATTTCTTTACCGCGGATAAAACAGCTTTTCTGACAACCGGATGTGATGCCAGCCCGAGATAATTGTTTCCACCAAAGTAAGAATATTTTTTTCCACGGCTGTAAACATAACTGCCGGCTGCACTTTCAAGAATGAACATCTATTTTTTGTTTTCCGGCCTGTTAAGACCGTTAATTAAATCTTTTAATTCAGCCACTTCTGTCTCCAGCATACGGAGCTTGTTGATCTCTTCCTGTTGTTTCTCAATTACGGCCTGCTGTTCCTTGACGGCCTCAACAAGAAGGGCAGTGATAGGGGCATACTGCATGGAGAACCTGTCGTTCCTGAAGATTACGACTTCCGGCACCACGTCGTATGCTTCCTGTCCGATAAAACCCATCTGCATTCCTTCCATCCCTTCCATGGGGTCATTCCAGAGGAAGTTGACACCCCTGAGGTTAAGAACTTTCTGCAGGGCATCAGGAATTGTTACGATATCATGTTTCAGCCTTGCATCGCTGAAGTTTGCCCATGTTGTTATTCCGCCTGCTGTTCCGTTTACATAGAAATTATTCAGACCTAAGTTACTTCCGCTGTTCCCGTTTATAACAACCCTTTTGTTATCAAACTCACCAAATACAAGCGGCGATGAGGTTGCATCGTTGGCAATATAAAGTCTGTGTGAACCTGTCTCATCCCTTCCGGCGCCATGACCGATGAAAATATTATAGTTTCCTGTAAGATTATATCTTCCTGAGTAAGCGCCAAGATAAACATTGCCATCGCCGGTAGTTGCCATCTGCCCTGCCAGGTTTCCCATTAAGACGTTGAATGAACCTGACTTATTCTTTTCACCTGCCGCTGTTCCTATATTTACATTCCTCGATCCGTTGAAATTTTCGAGCCCTGCCTGCATCCCTATACTAACATTCTGCCAGCCTGTTTCATTATAGGCCCCGGCGCCATTACCCACTGCTACATTGTAATAGCCGGTCTTATTCATTTGTCCTGCCCATTGTCCCAGGAATAAGTTGAATGAACCGGAAGTATTTTCATATCCTGCAGAGTCGCCAATGAACAGGTTGCCCCAGCCTGTTGAATTAGAGTAGCCGCTCTCCATACCCATAAAAATGTTCATATCGCCGGTTGTATTTGATTTCCCGGCCTTGTACCCGAAGAATGAATTATACTTTCCTGTAGTGTTGTCAGCTCCTGCTTCATGGCCGATAAAATAGTTGTCGCTGGTGAGTGAAGTAAAAGGAGTAAAATTCTGAGTGCCCTTGGTAATGTCAAAACCGCCGACAGCGAATCCGCCTTTGAGCTTCTTACCGGCATCTTCTTTTACATATATCCTGGTGCTGTCGCGGGTCACCTGCAGATAATCCTCCACAGTTGTTCCCTTCGTCATGTCGTAACCTCCGATCGCAAAGCCGCCCTTGAGTTTTTTGGTTGAGGTATCTGTATCGAGATATAGGCGGATGCTGTCTTTTGACACAACAAGATATTTCTGCGATTCAGCCTTGTCGGTACCGAAGCCGCCGACAGCGAATCCGCCTTTAATACCCTTCTCTCCGTCTGAGACATATACTCTTACACCCTCATTATAAACAGCAAAAACAGTATTACCGTCTTTATTTTTCACCTCGAAGAGAGCCTCGTCATTCACGGTCGTTTCGCCTTCAATGGCAAGCTTCTTAAAAGGCCCTTCGGTCTCGGCAACTGCCATCGCATAGGGAACGCTCCAGAGACGTGATACACCCATGTTTTTCCAGCCGTTATAATCGACCTCTGTCTTGATGAATTTTGGCGTTATGCTCCAGTCGATGGCAGAAAAGGTGGCTGCGGTACCTCCTGTCTTTGAGCCTCTTCCGGCAACAAGTGTCAGCACCCCCTGGGCATTGGTCGTCACCGAAGCGTGCAGCTCCTGCCAGATGACCGATGTTCCGAGCGAATCGGCCAGGATGCTGATCCGTACGGGAAGGGTGACATTTGTGAGAGGGACACCGGAGCTGGTGCGGGCAACAGCCTGGTAGTTGAAGCCCTGAGGTATCTGGGCCTGTAAAGAGCAGAGACAAAAGGCAAAAGACAAAAGACAAAAGAAAGAAGATCTGGCTTTCATAATGAAGAAGGTTTTTTTTATAAAGTTACTGTCTTGAGGATTAAAGGTATGACAAAATGGATGAACCTCAAAACAATTTATTTCTGTCACAGAATAAAGATTACTTTTGTCTTAAGCAACCCGTTTTATGTTAATGAAAAGTTTAAGAAGTTTTACAATATCATTGTTCCTGATAATCTGTTCAACTGCATTATCTGCAGGTCAGGAAAAAATAAGTACTGATACCATCAGGACATTATTCAGAGAGATAAAAGCAACTACTAACAAATACAAAGATCTCTGGAACATAGATCTTTACGGACCGATTCTTCTAGCCGACCAGGGGACAAGGACACTATTTTCAAATTTCCCTGACTCTGCGGGCATATTAAAACAAAATGGCGAAATCTTTTCCGGCATTATGCCGGGTAATATGAATATTGCAAACACGGCAATAACATGGAGTGGCAGGTCATGGGCCATGATAATGCTTCCTCTCCCGGCAAATAAATCAGAAAGACTTGATTTACTTTCCCACGAACTTTTCCACCGTTCACAGGCTGCTCTTGGTTTTAAGATGAATAACCCTGCCAATAACCATCTCGACCAAAAAGAAGGCCGTATTTATCTCAGGCTTGAACTGGAAGCCTTGCGGCAGGCCCTGATTTCAGGATCTACTGCGGAAACCAGCCTGCACCTGGCTTATGCACTCTATTTCAGAAATCACAGGTACTCCATTTACCCCGATGCCAGGCCGGGTGAAAACTCTCTCGAACTTAACGAAGGCCTCGCCGAGTACACAGGAATTTTCATGAGCGGTCGTGACAACAAGCAGACGGAACATTACTTTGAAAACAAAATTTCCGGATTTCAGAATTATCCCACCTTCGTCAGGTCTTTTGCATATTTAACAACTCCACTTTATGGATTTCTCCTGAGTAAATACGACAAATACTGGAACAGGCAGGTAGATAATAATACAAACCTGACTGATTTCTTCATTAATGCTTTTCGAATAAATATTCCCGATAATCCTGAAAAAGAAACTTTAAATCAATATGGATTTTCAGAAATTGTGGCCGAAGAAACTAAAAGAGAGGAAAAAACCAAACAATTGATTTTGGAGCTAAAAAAAATCTTTATCGAGAATCCCCATCTTGAGATCAGGTTTGAAAAAATGAATATTTCTTTTGATCCCAGGAACATAATGCCACTGGAAGGATATGGCACTGTTTACCCGTCATTGAAAGTTATTGATAACTGGGGAATACTTACTGTATCTGATGGAGCATTGCTGGGCACAAGCTGGGATAAAATCACACTTAGCGAACCAACACAAATTGAAAAAGACAAAGTGACCGGGAATGGTTGGACCATTGATCTGAAAAGCGGATATATTGTGAAAAAGAACAGCTCTGACAATAACTACTCATTGCAGAAAAAATAAACCACTTTAGGAATGTTTGCATACACTGATAATATAAACAGAAGCAGGAGCATAAGACAAAGGCATTGCTCCAGCGGAGTGGAAATCGATTGTATTTCTGTTATTTATATTTTCTGACATGGCTTATTATTTCGTCGCTAACATCAGAATCAATAATCCTGACGGTTACCAGGAATACCTTAATAAGGTCGATGAAGTATTTTCAAAATACAAAGGTGAATATATTGCTGTTGATCCAAGTCCTTCTGTTCTTGAAGGTAAATGGAATTATACTAAATCGGTTCTTATAAAATTTAATAGCAGACAGGACTTCCTGGACTGGTACTATTCTGCGGAGTATCAAAAAATCCTTAAATTCAGGCTGGATTCAGCAACATGCGACACAATCCTTGTGGAAGGACCGGATTAAAGGAATTATTGTGTTATTCTGGAATTTATTTACATTTTGCAACCTGTTGAAGGCTTCCTGTATCATGCTTTTTGTACTGGTAATTATTCATATCACCGATCTCTTCCTGATAATCTCCGAAGAAAGATGATGCATCGTACAATCTGAGCCTTTAATGATTATCAAAGAAAAGTAAGTCGATATTAATAGAAATCCATATCGACAAGAGTTACGAATGTTCAGTTTTTATTTCCAGGTTTTTTAATCGATGTATATGGTAATATCATCAGGGATAAAAAAACTTGCCGGAATAATTCTTCTTTCTTAAATTTGATATACAGAAGGTGTGTGCTGCATCCAATCCAGCAGCGGGGGAATTTGTTATTCGCTTTTACCATGCTTCCTGCCTCAATGAAATGAAAAAGACCTGGATATCATTCGTATTGCTCGTTTGTTCCCTTCTTCTGAATTCACAAACACCTTCTCTTTTGCGCTCATCATTAAGCTGCGGAGGAGCTCTTGCCGGTTATTCCGGCGGGGCTGTTCCGGTTTCTTTTCCTCAGAGCATAGGCCAATATGGAATAAGCGGCGTTTTTGTTGTGAAAAATTTTGAGCTGCGGCAGGGATTTATTCAGCCTGTTGAGATAAAAAGATCCTCAGCCAAAGCCGATAACACTATTATCAGAGTCTATCCCAATCCTTTTACTTCGGTGGTTTTCGTGCAATTCATTGAAAAACCGGCAGCTCCTTTCGATCTGTGGATCACTGATCTTGCAGGCCGGCAGGTCTTCTCAAAAACCCCGGGAGGTGAAATGATCAGCCAGGTTGATCTTTCTTCACTTAAAAAAGGGATATATATCCTGGTGGTCAGGTATAAGAACATTCATATAAATTATAAAATAATCAAACATTAAAATGAAAAAGAGTGTGTGCCTTGCAATCCTGTTACTCCCTGCATTATATGTCTGCGGACAGCAGGTGTACGTTGAGTCCGGCACTGTAATTTCTGCTTTCCACTACAGGAATTCTGAAGGAGAATCTCTCAGTAACCTTTTCGGCAGTAACAACTTCTTCATGCAGGCAGGATATCATTCAATAACAAAAACAAACAGGCTCAACTATTCTGCCGGAGTATCTTACAGCGGCTATGGCGCAAGCGGGAGCGACAGCACACTGGGCAACTATTTCGAATGGGATGTCAGATATATTGGCATCGACCTGGGTCTCGACTACGAAATAATCAAAAAGCGCTTTACGACAGGAGCTCTCAGCGAGCTTACAGTATATATAAAAGCTGCCATCTCTCCGGAGTATATGATACAGGGCACCCAGACGATCAATAAAGATGTCTATGATCTGGCCGGGGTGGAGCAGTTCAGGTATCCTTTCATCTTTGCCAGAGGCGGTGCCGGCATCTGTTATTCAATTAACAGAACAATTTCACTCTATGCTGAGTACATGGGCGGAGAGGGATTCCCTGTCAAAATAGGCGATCGTGATGACAAAGAAAAACTGCGGATCGCCAGCCATAATATCGGATTCGGCTTATATGTCAACCTCCCCGGATACAAATCGTGGAGATAGTTTTCAAACTGACAAAATGAAATAATGAAAAAAATATTCTTCTTAATAATTATCCTGGCAGCTTCACTGCAATTATCGGGTCAGTCACACGGAATAACATACCAGGCAGTGATAATAGATGCCGATGCCCAGGAAATCCCGGGGGTGGATATTACAGGCAATTATCTTCCGAATCAGGCTCTCTCTGTTCGCTTTACCATACAGGATGAGAACAGGATCATTGAATACCAGGAGATACATTCAACTACCACCGACAAATATGGAATGATAAGCCTTACCATCGGGACAGGTACTCCAACCACTTCCAGCCCGGTAAGCTTTACAGAGATTGACTGGGACGGGACAGCAAAAGACCTGAGAGTAGAGATCAGCCTGGGTGATTCGGGTACCGATTTCAGAGAACTAAGCTTCCAGCAGCTGTATTTTGTACCCTATGCCTTTCACCGGAACATCACAGCCACAGGAACCATGATCATTGACGGGGCATCAACCCTTAACAGCTCTCTTGAAGTGGCCAATGGCAGCCCGACTGACTTATCCGGCGCTCTGACTGTAAATTCAACAAGCGCATTGAACGGACAGGTAACGATAAATGCCGACCTCAGCGGCAGCGATGATCAGGAAGATGCGTACCCGCTAAGGGTCCGGGGAAGTAACCAGGGAATAGCGATAACTATTGACGGGTCGCGAAGCTCTGCGAATAACTACGTCACTTTTCTCGATGCAAACGGTATCCAGGGAAGAATAGAAGGACAGGTCGATGCAGATGTCTATAACGATCCTCAGTTTATTTATGACCAGGCGATGTTTGCAGGGAAGACCGCCGTTCAGATAGTTAATGTTGCAACAGCCGCAGCAGCATCTATTCTTGATCCGGGAAATGTAATAATTGAAGCAGCAAATTCGGCGCTGCTGGCGGCAGAGATCATTGAATATGAGGTATTTGCTTTCTCCGATCTTGGTGTTGCTTATGAGTCGGGGTCAGGCGATTATGCAGAATGGCTTCCGCGTCTTTACCCTGAGGAGCAGATAGGGTATGGCCAGGTTGTAGGAGTTTACGGAGGGAGGATCACCAAGGAGACAGATGGCGCCGAGATGGTGATGGTCGTCTCCAGGTCGCCCATTGTCCTTGGCAACATGCCACCCGACAGTGCCGGTAGAGCATTATGCGAGAAGGTAGGATTCATGGGACAGGTGCCTGTCCGTGTTGTGGGGAGAGTGAATAAAGGCGACTATATAGTTTCGTATAAAAGCGGATCCGGCCTCGGAATGGCGGTCTCCCCTTCTGATCTTACTGCCGGCCAGTTAAGCTCGGTAGTGGGACGTGCCTGGACTGAGGCCACGAATCCAGGAATAAATATCGTAAATACTGTTATCGGTGTTAAAACGAACGAATGGACAGGTTTTATAAAATCGAACCGTTCGGAGATCGATTCCCTGAAAAACGAGGTGGAATATCTTAAAGACCGCATAAAAAAAACCGATGAAATTCTTTCTCAGCTTGTCCCGGGTTATAAGGAAGCAACAGGATCTTCAATAATTTCTGCTGATGAAAAGAAGACCGTTTCACCGGTGAAAACGACCTCTTCAGTTGTCACTCCCGATGTGCATGCTTTAGCTCAATTAAAGACCAGGGAGGAGGTGCTTGAAAGTTTTTCAAGGACAGCAGCTTTTCTCGAAGCCCAGGGCGTTGATCTCTCAAAGAATGCTTTTTATTCAAGGATGAACTCTGATCCGGAATACAGGGAGAGAGTCGTCGAAACAATTATCGGGTCGCGGAATAAAAATAAGTAACCTGGCAGGCTCTCCACGGCACTTATCAATATACCGGTCGCTTTCGCATTGCCAGAGGTATTCTTTTAATTCTGTACAGAGATTTCTCTCAGCATCAATGACAGAAGCTCCGATTCCAGCTTTTTCGATTCGAACTGCAGGTGGGTAAGGATATTGACAGCCTGCCCAAGCGTTTTTCCTTTTAAGGTATAAATCACCCAGTTCAGTCTTGTTTCTGAATCTTTGGAGTCTTTGGAAACCTGGTCGCTGAGATCTATAGCACTGCAAATCCTTTCCTTCATAACCTGATCGTCCTGGGCAAGCTCATTCAGAAATGAAATATAGCTCTCCAATACTGCTTTAAGGTCGTAGACTCTTCCGTCTTCATCATTTCCTATCAGGTAGGCAGAAGGAACGGAGATGTTGTTTTTATTAGTGAAGTCAGGTGAAAGAATCAGGACGCGTTGTATATGGTCATTAATGTTTGCAGGCCATTTAATTATTGAAGGATATGGAATATTCACCCCCTTCCGCTGTCGAGGAACTGCGTCGCATTGCTCCTTGTCTCCCCCTCTCGCCCTCTATCTCTCCGGAAAAATGAGCCTGGATTCGGGAGGCCTCTGCCGCTTAAGCTTTGCCGGCCAGTGTGGAACAAAAAAAGTCATATGAGCATCATAGAATTCTTTGACTTATATAAATTGTATTCTCTACATTTAAAATCTGTATATTTAAGCTGGAATATCTTAAAAAATAACCTTAAGAAACATATTATGGGCAAAAGAAATTTTATTGTCAGCTTGTTCCTGATTGCAGCAGTAGCTTTTTCTGCATACGGTCAGGAAAAAAAGAGTACTGCGCCGCAAAAATCTTTAAAAAAGGCTTATTCCAGGAAATTCCTTATTGGAGCAGCAAATGATCTAAGATCGATTTCCGAAGCTGAAGCAGCGTACATTAAACTGCATTACAATATCATTACTCCGGAAAATTGCATGAAACCTCAGCCAATACATCCTTCTGTGGATACCTACAACTTTGTAATCTCCGACGCGATGGTTGACTGGTGTCAGAAAAATGGCTTAAAGGTTTGGGGACACACATTAGCATGGCATTCACAATCACCTAACTGGTTCTTCCAGGAAGATCCAAAGGCCGAACCGGCAAGACCTCAAGCTTCTCCTGCCCCTCAGGCACAAGCTCCTGCATCTGAGGCTGCTCAGGGCGCTCCTCCTGCTCCTGCAGCTGCAGCTAATCGTGCTCAACGCCCCAATATGGGAGGTTTTGGACGCATAACAGGCCCACCGGCAACCAAGGAAATCATATTGGAACGCTTAAAGAGTCATATCATGACTGTGGTTGGCCGTTACAAAGGGAAAATTACCGGATGGGACGTGTTTAATGAATCAATTGCCGATGGTGGTGACGGTACAACTGAAAATCTTCGCACTTTCAGCTGGTATCAGTATGTTGGACCGGAAGTACTGACACTTGCTTTCAAATGGGCGCATGAAGCAGACCCTGATGCCCAGCTATACTACAATGACTACAACATAGAGCAGGGTGCAGTTGCAAATAAAGGGAAACATGCCAGTTCCATATTACTTCTCAAACGGCTCATTGCAGAAGGAGCTCCGATCACTGGTGTGGGAATTCAGGGACACTGGCACCTGGACACCAACCTTGAGGATGTTGAAAAAGCAATAGAGAACTATGCAGCCCTGGGGCTGAAGGTTTCCATTACAGAGCTCGATGTAACAGCAACAGGCAGTAACAGCGGTGCTTTCGGCGTGAACCAGGGCAACAGAACCATTCCACCGGAAAATTATCAGAAGCAGGCTGAAGTATACGGGAAGCTGTTCGAAATTTTCATGCGGCATGCGGATGTGATCGACCGTATAACCTTCTGGGGTCTCAGCGATACCCGGTCGTGGCGCAGAGGTCAGGATGCACTTTTGTTTGATGGTCAGCTGAATCCCAAGCCGGCATTCCAGGCTGTTATTGAAGCAAGCAAAAAGAAATAATCCTGATTTGCCGGGATTTAATAATTGTATTACACTATACGAAAAAATAAATTTTGGAGATGAGAGGAAATCTTATTTTCTCCTTCCCGTCCTCAACAATGGAGGGAGTCCCCTTTAGAGCTTGTCCCGCGCAGCTTTAGCGGAGCGGGAGGGCCGGAGGCGGTTCACAGGCTTTTGAGACACCCTCTATTGGACTCTTAAGCCTCCGGCCTGGAATTATCAAAGGTCAATATCTGAACATTTCTTTAAGTTGTTTTTGAATCAGGATGAGTTCAGAAGTGAGTCTGAAAGAGCCCTGGACGTCACAAGACCGATAATTATTGAATCTGACAAGCTGTGGAACGTCACTGACAACAGAAAACCTGAAGGTGACAGTACCAAAGTCGTGACTGACAACAGAAAACCTGAAGACAACAGTACCAATGGTGTGACTGACAACAGAAAATATGAAGACGACAGTACCAAAGGTGTAACTGACAACAGAAAACCTGAAGACGACAGCGGTACGGATTCAGTTGACATAGCATTATCTGACGCTGACAACAAAAAAGAACCGTTTGAAGATTCCAGCCGTGTGCCCTTCCTCTATCGATGAACTGCGTAACTACGTTCCTTGTGTGCCGGGAGGGGTTGCAAGTCCGATATCATAGGAGCTTTGCTTTTGAGCATCATTAGCGCCCGAGGTGTTGAAGAAGGACCCTCTCGGCAGCACTCTATTAATGGACGGATTAGATATAGATTTGGTGCAAGCCTGCATTATAAACAAACTTGATATTAGTATTTGTTTTGTAACTTTGATTAAGTCAATGTTATATTGCTTTCTTGTAATAAACTTAGACTTTAGTGAAGTATCAGACTATCAAAATCTTGATGACTGAGGAGTAAGCTTTTGATTATATAAAAATTCACATATTATTATAAGATATTTGAAATATGGACAACTTAAAAAACGAGATCTATGCCAAAAACTCAGACGGTAGTTTCTATACGCCTTTTAGTCTGAGCATCGATGAGATGGAACATCTAATACTGATCAATTTTGAGAAGGATCCGGATGAGCACTACAATACCTTTGAACTGCAGAAAGCCAGTGACAAATCCGGCAGGAAAGGTCTGCTGGTGATAGCGTACCGAAATGACGGAGGAGCAGACGTTTATCATCAGGAGGGATACCCTCTTGCCTCACAGGAAAGTCTTTTGAATGATGTAAACTTCACAGTATGCCCACTGGAAGGGGCAAGATTTGATGTTGATGATAAACGTATGGATGTGTTTTTCGCTTTCACGGACAGGTATGGCAGAGAGATAAAAGTGAAGGCAGACGAAGACCGGAGTCCCCGCAAGAAACCATTCTTCCTGCTTGCACCAATAGGTACTTTAGCGAGAAAGCCGAAGTCATTCCCGGTATATTCTCTATATGGGATGTCTTTCACAAAGCGAAAATACACTGATATTGAGATCAGTATCGACGGAACAAAGCACAAACCTGACACCTTCCCCCTTCCACTGGATGGTGCGAAAAACTACTTCTCCCGATATTCGGCTGATACATTCAATGTTGACTGGAATAAGAATTTCCAGGGTCAGCTGGTTCCTCTGATGCCGGGTGAAGATAACAGAGCCATGAATGGTGATGTAGTTTATGAGCTGTTTAATAACGGAGGGCACTATGAGATCAGGAGGATGAGTGCCACAAATGGGAAACACCTGTTAAGCATTGATTTCACGCCTCCGGTACCCGACATATCATGTCTGCGCAAGGGACTGGACATGAATGGCAGTTTCGTAATTACCACAGAGGGTGCCCCTGGCTCCATCAGGGGAGCATATCATCTCAGAACCCGGGAGAATAATGTTGCGATGACCATTCACCCTGATAAAGGATGGATTCCTGATGAGAAGAGATTACTTCTTAAACTGCTGTTCAGTATGGTCAAAGTATTCAAAAACTGGCCAAAGAGTTATACCTGGAATGCAATAATAAACTTTGATTCAATAAAAAAACTGTTGATTAAATCCTCCTGGGAAAGGTTATAATTCAGTCTATCATTATTTTATGAATCAGCTTCTGTTGATTTAACCTTTTCCTTGACAAATTCTTACTTTTACAATAGGATAAAAAGAGTGTTGAAATGGAATACATCCTGATCATTGGAACATTCGAAGCCATAT
>JAKLFN010000139.1 GCA_022711195.1 Bacteroidota bacterium | reverse complement strand
TATGTATATAACGACAAGGTGCAGTTAAGATTGAAATATTCAGATTAAGACCAGTCAGAAAATGGGAAAATTCATACCGAAGAAAAAACTGAAATTCCTCTACTACCGGCTTAACGGGATGATCATATACCTCCTTGAAGTATTAAGACCATCAAGGATAAAGGATTACAAGAAGATCCCCATCATAATTAATAATTTCAACAGGCTTGAAATGATGGTTCAGCTCATAGAAAGCCTTGAAAAAAGAGGATATACCAATATCTTCATAATTGACAATCTCTCAACCTATCCTCCCCTGCTTGAGTATTATAAGACGTGTAAATATACTGTGTTCAGGCTCGACAGGAATATCGGCATGAACGCTCTATGGGGTTCCGGCCTGATTAAAAAGTTCAGGAATGATTACTTCGTTTATACCGATTCGGATATGGTACCTGTCGAAGAGTGTCCTGATGACTTTCTTCTATTCTTCCTTGATGTACTCCGGAAGCACAAGCTCGCCCAGAAGGCAGGGTTCTCACTTAAGCTTGATGATCTTCCCGACTGTTATGCAATGAAGGAGACGGTTCTGAGAGTAGAAAAAGATTACTACAGGTACCAGCATGAGGAGATGCTCTACTGGGCACCCATTGCCACTACCTTTGCCCTTTACCGTCCCAGGGCAAAACGTATACATGGCAATTACTATATCGAGATGTACAGGACCGCTTCCCCATATATGGCGAGGCACCTGCCCTGGTACATGGACAGCAAGAATCCTGATGATGAAAACAAGTATTACCTTAGCCAGAAGCTTGTTGCCACATGGTATTCAAAAGAGTACAAAAAGACTTTTGGTGAATCGGGAGAATCTATCACAGGTTCACAGGAATAACTGGAGAAAGATCAATGTCTTTCCTGTCATAATATACTTTCTCGAGAAAAAGTCCGCTTGGCGGTGCAGTAAGTTTTGCTGGGACATCGGTCACTCCCCTGAAAAAACCAGATATATCGTCAGGCCTGATATTTCCTCTTCCCACTTCGACCAGGAGGCCTGTCATTCTTCGTACCTGCTTCCACAGGAAATGCGATCCTATTACATGAAATACTATAAGGTCGCCTTTATTATGAACTTCTGCATGAATTACTTCCGTTTTTGTAGATCCCTGTTCCTGCCTGGGATCGGTGAAATTCCTGAAATCCTTCATGCCGATAAAATGCTTTGCCGCCCTGCTCATCTGATCTGCAGATAGATCGTCCTTAATCCACCATACGAATTTCTTTGCAAAAGCAGTTCTCCTCCTGCTTATCAGGTAGATATAGCTTCGGGCCGCTGCATCGTGGCGGGCATGAAAATTGGGCGACGCACTCAGCACCTCAAGAACTGAAATATCGGGTGGCAGACGATCATTAATACCATATTTTATCCTTAGTGGCGCCAGATCGGTTTTCACCTCGAGATGAGCCACCTGCCGTAATGCATGAACGCCTGCATCTGTCCGGCCGGCACCATAGATATCGGATTTCTCATTTTCAAAGAGTTCGCGGCATGCATCCAGTAATTCTCCCTGAATGCTTTTTCCTCCCTTCTGCATCTGCCATCCGGAATACCTTGTTCCCTCATATTCGACTGTAAGTTTGAAACGGCTCATTCTCAAATTAATTATTCTGTAAAGGTAGGTATAAAGGTGCAACGGTGCAATTATGCCTCTGCGCCACTGTGCCTTTGTGCCTCTGAGCCTTTATTCTTATATTTGTTTCTACTCAAATTGAGAATAAAATGGAAAATACATTCTTAAATTCTGACCTCTTCAGTTACGGTCTTCTGCCTCTGCTGATTTTTTTAGCACGAATCTGTGATGTTTCAATAGGCACCATGAGGATCATTTTTGTTTCCAAGGGGAAAAAATATATCGCGCCGGTACTTGGTTTCTTTGAGGTGCTGATCTGGATCACAGCTATAAGCAAAATAATGCAGAACCTCGATAATTATGTTAACTACATTGCCTACGCAGCCGGATTTGCAACAGGCAATTTTGTTGGAATGATCATTGAGGAGAAGCTGGCAATGGGTTTTCAGATGATAAGGGTTTTTACTTATAAGGACGGGCCTGAGCTTGTTCAGATCCTGAACGGAAACGGTTTCGGAGCAACAACTGTGGATGCACATGGATCGAAGGAAAAAGTGGATATCATCTATACGATAGTCCAGAGAACCGAACTTCCACAGGTTGTGGAACTTATCACCCGGTTTAATCCAAAGGCTTTTTACACAATCGAGGATGTAAAAGCTGTCAGCGAAGGCATTTTTCCTCCACGGCGCAGGAATCCGGTTATCCCTTTTGTGAATGTTGTAAGAGAATGGAGAAAAGGGAAGTAGGAAGGTTTGCGGCGACCAGCCTGCGGCAACCGGTTAGTGATAATCAGAAATTAGTAATACATTTGTTATAATAATAATTTTATATACTATGGACCAGTTTAGCAGTCACCCTCTCTACCGCAAGCACAACCTCGACAGCATGATGAGCATGCTATGGTCGTTCTATGCAAAGAATTTTCTTCCGTTATTCCTTACATCACTGGTGGCCAGCCTGGGGATCCAGCTCCTGACTACCACGATCGATTTTACAAGTATCTATTCGATGACAGACCCGATGGAGCAGCTTAATGCAATGAAATCGTGGTTCTGGCCAATTCTGGGGATTGGGGCAATAGGACTGGTCATGATGCTGGTCATACAGTACTATATCATCTATAAACCTGTTGACAGCACAGTAAATATTTTCAATTCGGTTTACAAATCCCTCAGGTATTTCTTTACCTTCCTGGTCATGATGATCTTGTTTGTAATTTTAGCTACGATAGCTATGATTGCCGGGATACTGGTCTTTATAGTAGGTATCTTTTTTGCGATCATTTACGTTTACATGATCTATGTATTCATACTTCCGTTGCTGATGTGTGAAGGTAACAATCCTGGCAGCGCGATCGGAAGGACTTTTACCCTGTCGCACAGGCATTTTGGTCCGAATCTTGGATGGACTGCAGTGATCCTCCTGATAATAATAGTTGCGAATCTTGTCCTTTCATCGATTGTTATGCTGCCGTTTGCAGGAAATTTTCTGAAGGTTCTTTCAAATCCCGAAGAGGCAGCGGAGATCCTTGGATTCATGTCGAATCCCTGGTTTATAGGATTATCATCACTTACCAATGCGATCTTTGCACCGGTAATACCAATCTTCTCGGCAATAATATATTTCAATGCCAGGGCCAGGGAGAATGAAAAACCCGAGCCATCAGAAATAGCTGAAGAGCCTCAGAAAGTAAGGATTGAAGACCTTTATCCGGGCAGCCAGGATAAAAAATAAACTAATACTATCTTACCACTCTTCCCGAGCCGTCGCCTTTCATCAGTTGCTCAACCTCCTGCACCGACACCAGGTTAAAGTCGCCGTGTATAGTATGTTTCAGGCACGAAGCTGCAACAGCAAAGTTAAGAGCTTTCTGATCGTCGTCGTGGTACGTGAGCAAGCCATATATGAGTCCGCCCATGAAGGAATCGCCTCCTCCTACCCTGTCGACAATATGAGTTATCTGGTATACCGGGGCATTATAAAATGTTTTCCCGTTATAGAGAATTCCCGACCATGTGTTATGATCAGCGCTCAATGAACCCCTGAGCGTGATGATTATCTTGGAGGCCCTGGGAAACTTCTCATGAAGCTGGCGGCAAACCGATTCAAACTCGCTGTTATCTACTTTCCCTGACGAGATATCAGTTTTGGGTTTAATGTCGAAAACCTTCTCAGCATCCTCCTCATTGCCAAGGATGACGTCACAATATTCAACCAGAGCGGGCATGACCTGTTTGGCGGTAAGGCCATATTTCCAAAGGTTCTTCCTGAAGTTAAGGTCACACGACACTGTGAGCCCTGCTTTTTTTGCTGCTTTAACTGCTTCGAGGCAAGTATCAGCAGCACTTTGTGATATGGCAGGAGTTATCCCCGTCCAGTGGAACCACGAGGCATCCCTGAAAACAACATCCCAGTCTATCATTCCTGGCTTGATTTCTGATACCGCCGAGTGACTGCGGTCATAAACGACCTTGCTGGGACGCGACACGGCTCCTGTTTCCAGGAAATAAATGCCAAGCCTTTCGCCACCAAAGATTATATTATCTGTACCCACGCCGTGCTTCCTGAGGTCCATTATCACGGACTTCCCAATATCGTTGTCGGGCAGGCGGGTTACGAACATGGTCTGTAATCCGTAATTTGCCAGTGAGACTGCAACATTTGCCTCTCCTCCGCCGAAGGTAGCGACTAAGGAAGTTGCCTGTGAAAATCTCTGGTGTTCAGGCGTGGCCAGCCTTAGCATAATTTCACCAAAAGTTATGATCTTAGGAGACATAGAAATAGTTTTTTATACTGGATTTCATTGTTTATAGTTTTGCATTCTGCATTTAAATATCGTTTTCCCCTTTCACATAGCCGAAGTTAGCAAGAATGCCTCCGTCGACATAGAGGATGTGACCATTTACGAAATTGCTTGCTTTTGAAGCCAGGAAGAGTGCTGCATTTGCCACATCTTCAGGCTCTCCCCAACGTCCGGCAGGAGTCCTGGTCATAACCAGGTCATTGAAGGGATGGCCGTTTTCCCTGATCGGCCCTGTTTGTGCGGTAACGATATACCCGGGGCCAATACCATTTATCTGGATATTATATTTTGCCCATTCGCATGTCATGTTCTGTGTAAGCAGCTTGAGTCCACCTTTGGCTGATGCATACGCAGAGACAGTGTTGCGTCCGTAAACGCTCATCATCGAGCACATGTTTATTATCTTCCCGCTTCTTTTTTCGATCATTTTAGGGGCAACACGTTTCGACACTATCAGCGGCGCCACAAGGTCGACATCGATAACCTGCTTATAATCAGCCACAGGCATGTCGAGAATCGGAATACGTTTGATGATTCCGGCATTGTTTACAAGAATATCTACTGAACCCAGGTTTTTTTCTATCTGGGCAATGCCCTTGTCGACATCTTTTTCATCAGTGACATTAAAGACCAGGGTATATACATCCAGTCCATTCTTTTTAAATTCTTCCCTGCAAATTTTCAGTTTCTCGTCAGAGATATCGTTTACGCATACGCGGGCACCTGCTTTACCGAGCAGAAGGCCTATTGCAAGTCCTATTCCGTGTGTGCCGCCGGTAACCAGGGCTACTTTACCTGTAAGGTCAAAAAGTTCTTTCATATTATTTTTTTTTACCCCCTACCCCTGAGGGGGTTGTAAATATTTTTTCGAGCCACCCGGGGTTGGGGCTGTTTCTTTATTTCAATGTATCAGGAGTGCGTACATCCATATCGCCATAATCGAGGTTTTCGCCAGCCATACCCCATATGAAAGTATAATTTGCTGTTCCGGCTGCGCTGTGGATACTCCATGATGGTGAGAGCACAGCCTGCTCGTTATTCATCCAGATATGGCGTGTCTCATCAGGATCGCCCATGAAGTGGCATACAGCCTGTTTTTCGGGGACCTCAAAATAGAAATATGCCTCCATTCTCCTGTTATGGGTATGTACCGGCATTGTATTCCATACACTTCCTGTCTGAAGCTCAGTCATGCCCATCTGAAGCTGGCATGTTTCCACCACCGAGTTTACCAGGAGCTTGTTCAGTCGCCTGTGGTTTGAAGTATCAGGGCTTCCGAGCATTATAACCTCTGCATCCTTAAGAGTAACTTTTTTGGATGGGAAGGTATGATGTGCCGGAGCAGAATTTATATAGAGTTTAGCCGGATTACCAGGTTTCTCCGATTTAAAAGTCACATTCAATGTACCCTTGCCAAGGTAGAGAGCTTCCTTGTGTCCTAACTT
>JAKLFN010000138.1 GCA_022711195.1 Bacteroidota bacterium | reverse complement strand
TTGCTTTGATGATTGCAGGCATTGACGACGGAACACCTGAAAGTACAGGTTTATAACCGTTATTCTCCTTTATCTTAAGGTGCTCCCAGTTTTTTTCCACTTCTGAGGAACCTGAAACTTTTACATCACCGAACACATGAGGATGCCTGTAAACGAGTTTTTCGTTAATTCCCTTCAGGACATCATATATTGTAAAAGCCTTCTTTTCCGATCCTATCTTTGCGTAGAAAACTATGTGAAGCATCAGGTCGCCCAGCTCATTCCTTATCCCGTCAGCATTTCCCGAGAATACAGCTTCTGACAGCTCATAGGTCTCCTCAATGGTAAGCTTGCGCAGCGATTCCCATGTCTGCTTCATGTCCCACGGGCAGGTTGTCCTGAGCTTCCCGAGAAGGGTTAACAGTTTGTCAAATTCTTCAATGCTCTTCTGTCTGTCATCCATAAAAATATGTTTTAGAACAAGTGGTTTGGTGATTTTTGCCTGACTTTCTGTTCGATACGTATAGCAGATCCTACATTCAGGTCGAGGAGCTCAGATACATTTGCCCCGTTGATTGCAATCTCAAGCAGATCGAGTGAATTGAACCTTGCAAGCATCTCGCCGACAGCGACATCACTGTATCTCTCCAGTATCTGTTCAGTATGGTTTTTATTGCTCTGGATCAATATCCGGTATTCACTCTCCTCAAAAACCCTGTTAAAGACCTCCCTTGTAATATTTGATATTGCATTACCATAAGAGTCGATAAAAATTATGCTCCCGATAATAACATTCTTCTCAATTGTGGCCCTGAGAGGAATCCTTTCAGTGATGCTCTTCACCAGCGTGCCGAGGTCCGAAGGCTTATCCCCTTTAATAATGGCAGAAGCGGCTTTTGCGAATATTTCCAGTTCATCGTCGCCTGCGAGGCTATTTATTTTTACTGCCTCATCGGGCTCCGAGTTCAGTATCAGGTTGAAGATGCCGTTATCGGTGCCGATAAAATAATGATCCTTAGCCTTTACAATAAGGTAATCCTGTCCTTTAACAGCTTCTGAATGAACACATATGATGTGTATAGTCCCTTTCGGATAATTGTTATAAGTATTCCTGATCACGAATGAAGCATGTGCCAGGTTGAAAGCAGGAATTCCGACTGCATTATCTATAACAGGCACGCCGGGACACAGACTGCAAAGCTTACCCCTGATAATTCCATAATAGATGTCATCAGGTTTCCATTCTGTAGTAAGCGTAATTACCGGCATAGGCAAAAAACTTACGACAAAGATAATCTTCTAAAGAAAAATAAACTTACTTTGTATCGCTCCGGGGCTTAAATTTATGAACTTTTGGCGGGTCAGCGGTTAATAATGTAATTGGTTTGTCTGCGTATTGAAAGTAGGTATTTTAATGACAGAAATTGTTATTTTTCTTGAAGATATCGATCCGGTTGACTTTTTCGGGCCAAACAATTCCCTGCTTGACAAGATCCGCGGTTTCTTCCCGAAGCTGAAAATACTCTTCAGAGGAACTGAACTGAAGTGTATGGGTGAAGAGTCTGAAATTGCATTCTTTGCAGAAAAGTTCAATGGTCTGATTGAATATTACAGGAAATATAACCGTCTGGAGGAAGAAGATCTTGAGAAATATCTCTTCGATACGGAGCACATGAAGTCAGTTTCAAACGGTGAATTTGAACAGGTTCTTGTCTTCGGAACCAGCGGTAAACCGGTAAGGGCCAGGACTGTTAACCAGCTGTTGCTTGTTAACGACTATAGGATCAATGACCTTATAATTGCCGAAGGGCCTGCAGGTACAGGAAAGACCTATACATCAATTGCCCTGGCGGTGAGGGCACTGAAGGAAAGGGAGGTTAAAAAGATAATCCTCACACGTCCTGCTGTCGAAGCCGGAGAAAGGCTTGGCTTCCTGCCCGGCGACATGAAGGAAAAACTTGATCCCTATCTGCAGCCTCTCTATGATGCACTGCATGATATGCTGCCATTCAAGAAACTTGAAACATGGCTCGAGGACGGGACGATACAGATTGCTCCGCTTGCCTTTATGCGCGGAAGGACACTCGAAAACGCCTTTGTAATCCTCGATGAAGCCCAGAATGCGACAATAAGCCAGCTGAAAATGTTCCTTACAAGGATGGGTGTCAATTCAAAATTTATAATGACAGGCGATTCAACTCAGATCGACCTTCCCAGGAAAAGCGAATCAGGATTGCTGCAGGCAATAAGAATACTTTCGGGTATCGAAGGAGTCTCAGTGATTAAATTCGATGAAAGGGATATCGTCAGGCATAAACTCGTAAAAAGGATTGTCAAAGCATATGAGGATGAGGAGAATAATAATAAAGATCAAAAAATATGAGAAGTACGCTCGTTAATTCCGATTTTAAATTTCCTGGTCAGAAAAGTATCTACCGGGGGAAAGTCAGGGATGTTTACAACATCGACGACAAGTTCCTTCTGATGATTGTGTCGGACCGTATTTCGGCATTTGATGTTGTCCTTCCCAGGGGTATTCCCTATAAAGGGCAGGTTCTCAACCAGATCGCATCAAAATTCCTCGACGCGACTAATGATATCGTCCCAAACTGGAAAATCGCTACTCCCGATCCTAATGTCACTATCGGACATATCTGCAAACCTTACCCGCTTGAGATGATCGTACGTGCCTACCTTACAGGCAGTGCATGGCGTACCTATAAAGCAGGAGCAAGGGAGATCTGCGGAAATCCTCTTCCCGGCGGAATGGAGGAGCACCAGAAGCTTCCCAGGCCAATCATAACCCCAACGACAAAAGCCGAACACGGGCAACATGATGCAGACATTTCAAGGGACGAAATTCTTGAGCAGGGACTTGTTACCGAAAAAGAATACAGCCAGATTGAAGACTATACAATGAGAGTCTTCATGCGCGGCTCTGAAATTGCAGCGAGCCATGGCCTGATTCTTGTTGATACAAAATATGAATTTGGAAGCAAAGAAGGCAAAATATATCTTATCGATGAGATCAATACCCCTGATTCATCGAGATATTTTTATGCTGAAGGATACCAGGAGCGATTCGATAAAGGCCTTCCCCAGAAACAACTGTCGAAGGAGTTCGTTCGCGAATGGCTTATGGCTAACGGATTCCAGGGACAAAAAGACCAGGTAGTCCCGGATATGAAAGACGATTTTGTAAATGAGATATCGGACAGGTATATAGAACTTTATGAAAAGATCACCGGTGAAACTTTCAGCAGGGCTGATATTACCGATGTCACTAAACGTATCGAAATAAACTGTATGAAATACCTGGCAGGTAAATAGATTGAAGATGACTGGTTTTGAAAAATATCTGAAGACAGTTGCAATCTTAATCCTGATTGTAATTTCTTCTCCTGTACAGACACAGGTGGTGGTAGAACGCTCGAAAGATAAAGTCATTATCTCCGGTGTTCCTTATTATATTCATTTTGTGAAAAAAGGCGAGACAGCATATTCCATCTCAAAGGCATATAATATCACTGTCGAAGAAATAAACAAGGAAAATCCGCCGGCAGTCTATGGTATTAAAGAAGGCCAGGCTCTCAGGATTCCTGTCCGGGAAACGGAAGCCGGAATAAGCCAGGAATCTAAGACTAATCAGGCAAAACGTGACGAACAGAAATATATCTACCACAAAATGCAGCCGGGTGAGACCATATACCAGCTCTCACGCTTGTATGGAGTTTCTGAAAATGAAATAGTTGCTTCAAATCCGGGAGTGGAAATATCCCGTCTGCCTGTCAATGCAGAGATAGCAGTTCCACGAAGAGTTTTTATGTCGGAAAGACAGGAATTTGCTGTCCAGGATTCAGATTATATTTTTCATAAGGTTGTCAGGGGAGAGTCACTGGCCTCTATAGCAGAACATTACGGGATAACTGTGAGGGACCTGCGAAAGGAAAACCGCAATATCCGCTTCCCCCAGGTAGGTGACTATATTAGGATCCCGGCGCTTAAGAAAGTTACTGAACAGGAAAAGGCTGCTCTGCCACTCCCCGATACCCTTAAAAAAGATGATGAACCCGGAAAGCCTCCTCTCCTTTATGAACGTCCGGCAGGGTATACTCCTGTGCGGAACTTAAAGGGAAAAATGGATGTGGCTCTCCTCATTCCCCTTTATCTGAGTGAGAACTCTGTCAGAAGAGATATCGATTCTTCCAGGATGCAGAACGGCAGGCGTATATATAAGATAACCCCCCGGCCTGAAACATGGATCTATTCAGGAAGCACAGGTTTCATTGAAATGTACATGGGTATGTTGCTGGCTGCTGATACCCTCCGTGCTCTGGGCCTCGATATTAATATACATCTCTTTGATATCAAATCAGATACGGTCGCGCTGACAAAGCTGATCAACAGTGGCAGATTGACAGGGATGGATCTTATTGTCGGCCCCGTCTACTCCCATAACCTTGCAATAATGACTGAGTGGGCCAGGCCGCTGGGCATTCCTGTGGTGTCGCCGGTGCCGCTCTACAGTAACGCAGCCCTGAAGGATAATCCGAACCTGTTCATGGCACACTCTTCCCTTGAAGTAGCACAGGATGCTATTGCTGGCAAGACAGGAGAGTACTTTGACAGTAACATCGTTTTTATACATAACGACTCAGCAGGCGTCGATCCTGATATTAAACGCTTCAAAGACAAGATCTTTGCCGAACTGAGCGACAGGCTGCCATGGCAGGAGGTCAGGTTCAAGGAATTCATTTTTTACAGCAGGTCGGCCTTCGACAACGATTCTGTAAACCGTCTTGGACATACGCTTTCAAGGGATATTCCAAACCTGGTTATCATTGCCTCGGAGGAGGCTCCTGTCATAAGCGAAACAGTACAGGAACTCCATAGCCTCTCAAAACGTTTTCCGGTAAAAGTCTATGGCTATCCGGTAATGAGAATGATGGAGAACCTGGAACCGAAATATTTCTTCGAACTCGAAATGCAGATGTTCTCTCCTTACTGGATCGATTATTCCAGAAGGGATATAAGACGATTTAATGCCTGCTTCAGACAGAAATTTCTTACCGAACCCGACGAACTGAGCAATGCCTGGCTTGGTTACGATATAGCATATTATTTCATCAGCGGAATAGCTGTTCACGGCAGCGATTTCCTGGCTCACCCCGAGATCCACTTCCCAGATCTTCTCCATACTGAATTCGATTTCAGGAGGAAGACTGTCAATGACGGTTTCGAGAATCACAGGCTCTTTTCCATAAAATATACCCGCGACTATGAGGTGGTTCTTCTGCCCGATGTATTGCAATAAATACTACAAAAGATTTCTTTTGTTAATAAAAATTAACAATCGGGAATATTTCTTGCCCGGACGTTGTCTATAATATGAAAGAGTCGTACAGGCAAACCGATGACAGTGAACTGGTAAAGGCTTCAATTGCGGGCGACAAACTGGCATTCGGTGAGATAGTTGAGAGATACCGCAGGATGGTAGCACGTACCGTTAAAGGGATGCTTGGCGATTCAGTATTTGCAGAAGATATAGGTCAGGAAGTATTCATTAAGCTGTATTACTCCCTGTCCGAATTCAGAGGTGAGGCAAAGCTTTCGACTTACATACAGAAGATAGCAATAAACCTTACACTGAATGAAATAAAAAGAAGAAAAAGGTTCTTTTCAATGTTCTCGCAGAAAGGTAACAGCGAGATGTATGAGTTTGAAGTGGCCGATCATGAGAGCGAAGAGAAGAGAGACTCCGGCGAACTGGTTAACAAAGCCCTGATGAGCCTCGATCCCAGGTTCAGGATAATCGTTACAATGAGGATGATCCAGGGGTATTCAACAAAGGAAACGGCTGAGATCCTCAACCTTCCGCTCGGGACAGTCCTCTCAAGGCTCTCAAGGGCACAGGAAC
>JAKLFN010000137.1 GCA_022711195.1 Bacteroidota bacterium | reverse complement strand
GCTGAACTCCCCCAGGATCGGAAGGTAGCAAGGGTAGGCGGTTGTAGCGGTGCGATATAAGTAGCTTACCCTTTTTTAATTAATACTGACCGGAACTATTGCCCGGCAATCTGAAAGCTGAACAAATGCTGCTTCGCATATATCCCGAAAACCCTGATCCCGGCCGCATAAGAAAAGTGGTCGATGTCATTGAACAGGGCGGGATAGTTATTTATCCAACCGACACTGTTTACGCAATAGGCTGCGACATAAAGGCTCATAAATCCATTGAACTTATTGCAAGGATGAAAGGACTCGATCCCCGAAATCCGGATATGTCGCTTATTTTTCATGACATGAGCCAGCTGTCGGAATATACCGTTATCCGGGACAACTCGGTATTCAAGCTGCTAAAAAGGAACCTGCCGGGGCCCTTCACTTTTATTGTTCAGGCTAATAACCAGATTCCTAAATTGTTCAAGAATAAAAAGAAAACAGTCGGCATCAGAATTCCTGACAACAGTATTGTCCTGGAGCTTGTCAGGGAACTCGGCCGTCCCATAATAACCACCTCAATTCACGACCCTGACGAAGTGATCGAATATACCACCGATCCGGAACTGATATATGAAAAATATAAAGATATCGCGGAGATAATAATAAACGGCGGCTATGGCAGGAATGAAGCATCAACCGTGGTTGACTGCACTTCTCCTGAATTCACCATACTGAGGCAGGGACTTGGATTGCTCGAGGTGTAAACACCGGGCTCATTTTCTGACTCCTTCTATTTCCTGTAGAAGCTTCCTGCCATCAATACTATTGCACTGAGAATTTCAATTCTTCCCAGGAACATCAGGCCGGCAAGAATCCATTTGCCTGCGGTGGCCATCCCTGCATAGGTGCTGAAAGGACCGAATGTCCCAAGGCCCGGTCCAATGTTTGAAAGCATTGAAGCTGAAGTGCCGAATGATGTAATAATGTCGTACCCCAGAAAGGATATCAAAAGTGCTCCAGCACAAAAGGTTATTAAATATATAACTATGAAAATCAGTAGATTGTGGACTGTTCCCGAGGCTACGCGCCTCCGGTCAATCCTCACCGGAATAAAGGCATTGGGATGTATCATCCGCCTTGACTCATTCCTGGCATTTACTGCAGCAACAAGCAATCTTATAACCTTGATGCCTCCGCTTGCTGATCCTGCCATGCCGCCGGGAAACATCAGAAAGAACATTAAAAGGAGAGCAAGTGATCCCCACAGGCTGAAATCGGCCGTATAATATCCTGTGGTGGTTATTACCGATACAGTGTTGAACAGTCCTTCAGTTAAAGCTGTTGAAAAGGAAACGCTCTCATTCCGGAAATTCAGGAAAACAATCACCAGGGAAAATAAAACCACCATTGCAAGATAAGCTCTGAATTCAATGTTGTGAACGATTTTTGAGAAACTTTTCTTAAAAGCCAGGTAGAAGAGGACAGGATTCATCCCCGCAAAAAACATGAAAAGGATAATTATGGTTTTTATATACGGGGCAGGGAAGGCTGCGATTCCTTCGTTCCTTGTCGAGAAACCTCCTGTGGAAACCGTTGAGAAAGAATGACAGACAGCATCAAAGACAGGCATTTTCCCTAAAGCCAGAAGCACGGCTTCTGCAATCGTCATTATAACATATACGGCCAGAAGCCTCTTTATAGTCTCGGTAACCCTGGAATGGATCCTGTCGGTCATAAGTCCTGAGAATTCAACTGTCGGAAGCTGAATATTCAGATTTTTTGAAACCGGAAGTACATAAATGGCAATTATGATAACACTTATTCCGCCAATCCACTGGGTCAGACTGCGCCAAAACAAGATCCCGCGGGGAAGGGATTCAACATCACTGAAAATGGTTGCAGATGTTGTTGTAAAACCTGAAACCGATTCGAAAAAGGCATCTGTGAAGTTGCCTGCTGTTGAGGTAAGCAGGTAGGGAAGTGAGCCAAATGCGCTGAAAATTATCCAGATAAATGTAATAATAATATAACCTTCCCTGTTCCCGTATGCCTTTTCCTGATGTCGAAGGGGAGTGAAGACAAGAATACCCGTTACAAGGGTGATCACTGCTGAGAGGAGAAAGGATTTTGCTGCCGGTTCTTTGTAAATCAGTGAAATACCTGCTGTTATCAGCATCATAATCCCTTCAAGGATCAGAACCTGGCTGAAGACCCTGGCAATTATCCTTGAATTAATCATGGTCCTTAATTGAAGAATTTCGACACTCTTTCATATGCCGACGGCAGAGTGAACACCACAATATTGTCGTTGGGATTTATTATTGTATCCCCTGTTGCTATGAACGGCACTCCGTACCTGGTTCCTCCTCCAACAATTGAATTTGCAGGAAAATCGAGGCTCCTCAGGGTTCCCCTGGTAATCCTGGCATTTTCAGGGACCTTAAATTCAATTACTTCTGCTTCAGTACCCGTCATATACTTTACCTGGGTCACGTTGGGATTGGTAGTGTGCCTGAATATCCTGCTGGCTGCAGCTATCTTCTTGTTTATTATCGTATCGATCCCTATGTTCTCTGCCAGATTTATATATTCCATATTTTCAACTTCCGCAATTGTCTTTTTAACACCCAGCTTCTTGGCAAGAAGGCAGGAGAGAACATTGGTTTCGGAGTTGCCCGTTACAGCTACGAAAGCATCCATGTGAGCTATCCCCTCATGCTGCAGTAAATCGGCATTACGGCAATCACCATTTATAATAAGGGTGTTCTCAAGAACGTCCGACAGAGCTTCGCATCGCAGGGGGTCAGAATCTATAAGCTTCACCTGGCAGTTCTTTTGCATATAAAGGGCCACATGCTTCCCGATCCTGCTTCCTCCAAGTATCATTATGCTTTTGGCTTCAAAGTTTTCCTTTCCTGAAGTGATCATCATTTCATCTATTCCATCGATAGTGGAAATAACGAAAACAAGATCGCCCTGACGGAACACTTCATTTCCCCTCGGAATAATTGTAATATCATTCCGCTTGATTGCAACTGCCCTGTATTTCTCTGTGTTTGTGGAGGCTGCAAGCTCAACAAGCGATTTATCGATAATTGGCGCGTTCTGATCGAGCTTCTGTACATACATGGCAAGCTTTCCTCCGCAAAATTCCATGAAATCAGTGGTCCCGGTCTCATGCAGAAGACTGAGAACCTCCCTGGCAGCAATCAGTTCAGGATAAATCAGGCTGTCTATTCCGAGCGACTGGAAGAATTCAACCGTGGAATGCTCAAGGTAATCAAGATTGTCAATCCTCGCGATGGTCTTCAGGGCGCCTAGCTTTTTTGCAAGAATGGACGCAGTAATGTTGGTGTCCTCCCAGTGAGTGACAGCAATGAACAGATCGGTCTTTTTGTGCAGGAGTTCCTCAAGGATATTTATCGAGGTGGCGGAACCTATGTAGGTAAGAACGTCCATCGTCGAACTTACTGGTTTCAGCCTTTCTTCATCAGTGTCAATAAGAATGATTTCATGATTCTCATTCGAAAGCATCTTGGCAAGGTGAGTTCCCACTTCCCCGGCTCCGGCAATTATTATTCTCATAGAACCCTGATTTTTATGAGCACAAAGTAATATATAAATCAGCTAAAAAGAAAATCCGGTTCAAAGCCTTTTCCTGAAAGCTCCTGAAACACCCGTATCATGAATTGTGGTGCATCTTTCCCGCTGCCCCGCTGTTATCCTTAGCCCTGATGAGACCTCTGATCCCAGGATAATTGCTTCAGGCATCTTCCCGGGACTGATGTTCCTGTCAATCCATGGAGACTTGCTCATAAACACAACAATGTCCGGATGTGTTTTCTCCTGAAGAGCTTCAGAGAGATAGTTACACACAAGTATCCTTTTTCCTTGTGATTCAATAAGAAGCGGATCCTGCATGGGATGCATTACCTTCACTTTAAGCCTTCTTGTCATACCGTGTCTCGCCGCTTCAGGAAATATTGTGTCTGATCCTGACCAAAGGTTAAGTGTTCTTCCTGTTCTTATTGCAAGCTGCGATCCATTTATGCCGTTGTAAACAATAAGTTCTCCCGAAACCCTGTCGCTGATGCTTCTGATGCTGCCGGCAAGCGCAAAGACCATAAGTGCTGTAAGCGGGATACTCAGCGGGACTTTTTTCCTGTTCAACGCCGACAGGCTGAAAAGAAAAACGAAGACAAAAAACAGGAATGACTCAAGTGAGATCATCCCGATATTTTCAATTGAAGCAAGAGGCATGGAAGCTGCTTTTGCAGTCAAAAGCTCCGTAATTCCCGTCAGCTTATCCATTAAAGATGCGAGAAGCCGCGAAATGAACAGTATTGGATATGTCAGCGGAATAAGACACCCGATTATGACGACTATTGATGAGAGGGGAACAATGATAATGTTGGTCAGAAGGAACCAGGCTGGAAACCTGTTGAAGAGGGAAATAGTGAGCGGCAGCGTACCTGCCTGGGCAACTATGGTAACGGCAGCCGATTGCCAGACCTTGTCCGCAGCATAATTCCGGAAACTTAACTTCTCATAAAAGGACCTGTAGAAACAGATTATAAAGATCACTGCCGAATAGGAGAGAAGGAATCCGGCATCAAAAAGTACTGACGGATGAGCTATAAGGAGAACCATTGCCGAGGCAAGTACGGAGTTGATGCTGTTAACATCCCTTTTCATAAGCCTGCCTGCCTGGAGAAAGGAAAACATCAGAGCAGCCCTCAGCACTGAAGGCGTCAGACCTGTTACGTAAGCAAATCCCCAGAGCAGGATGACTGCAGCAAGTATTCTGAGAAACTCAAGTCTTCCTTTGAGAAAGAAAAGCATGTTCATTATGAACATGCTCAATATTACGGCATGAAGACCTGATACAGCCATAATATGCATTACTCCTGCCTTTATGAATAATTGTTTCTGTTCCGGATCGAGAAGGTTCTTTTCTCCCAGGGTTATGGCAGCCACAAGTCCTATCCGCTCATCACTGATGCCTCTTTCCGAGTACATCCGTATTATCCTCTCCCTGATAATCAACGCCCTGTATCTTAACCTGAGATGCGAAGGCCTCGAATGTGAAAGGATATCCTCCCTTCCTGCAAAACAGTAATACTTTATCCCTTTGTTCTCAAGGTAAAACCTGTAATCGAACTCACAGGGATTGCCCCTGTTGACTACCGGAAACGGCTTGCAGCTTATTTTCACGACATCTCCGGGAAGAAGGCTGCTTATGAAAGGATCCTTCCTGAACCAGACCATCAGGGAACCTTTAAGAGGGACGGTATCACTTCCGTTCACGATGCAGTGAAGCTTTAGAAACACTCTCAGACTGTTCGGTTTTTGTTCGGGGTATTCTGAAAGAGTGCCTATATAAATCCCTTCCTTCTGTTCGAGGACAGACCACTGTTTTTTTTCGGAGGTATAGAGCATAAGGCCGCAAAGGAGCATCGAAAAAGTCAGCAGAATACCATAGAAATGATTAAGCTGCCGCTTGCTGAAAACCCGGCTTATTGAAAAGCCGGCAACCAATATTAGAACACTGACGGCAATTAACCATGGAACAGGCTTTAACACAAGGCCTGAAATGATCCCTCCACAGAACGGGATCACAATCCTCAGAAAGGGAATTTCCTTATTCAGCACAGCCGGCAGCTATGAGACCTTATGAATAAAGATAAACAAAATTCAGATTGATCAGGGTTTTTTGTTACACAATCCTACCGATATTTTGTCCCTGACGGGACATGGAAACGATCATTTTATATTTCTTCCTGCCGATATTTTGTCCCTTACGGGACATGGAAATGCGGCCGGTTATTTACCGGTCCCGTAGGGACCATATATTGGTAGAAACCCGGATATTCAATCATGTATATCGTCCCGTAGGGACGAAACGTACCGTACCTCACGGCACGGGATGGATAATTTTACATTTCTTC
>JAKLFN010000136.1 GCA_022711195.1 Bacteroidota bacterium | reverse complement strand
AATGGAAGTATATATGGCAGGGCAATTTGTACCAGTGCGAGAATACTTTCTATGGCAGCCCATCCGATTGAAGCCAGGAAAGTAATTCCTGCATTTTCAGTCCACCATTGATGCCAGCTGGCAAAGAGGGAATCGAAGAGACCTGACAGCCAGTTTCCCAGGCTGAATACTGTCATGAACATACCGCCCAGGATGAGTATCATAACCAGGTAGCCCGAGACCTTGTGGGTTGTCACCGCGTCGAGGCGGTCGCTCAGCGTGGCTTTGCGGTGTGGAAGAACGTTTACGATCTCCCTCGATATCTGTGAAGCATGGTGGCTTCTTTCATCGGCAATGATGAGTGATGAATCGTGGCCGTGCATCTCCTCGAGGCTGGCACACAGTTTTCCGGCAGTATCGAGTATCCCCGGATTCAGGTTACGTACCATCGTGGTTATTTCACTGTCTTTCTCAAGAAGCTTGATGGCTGTCCACCGCTGTGGATAAGGGAGGTCGATTTCCCGGAGCAAACCTGATAGCTCCGAAATGCCTTTCTCAATCTCCTTTCCATATAGTCTTGTCCTGAACTCTCGTTTCTGGTCTTTTACTTCAATGGCTTTGTCGATCAGATCGGTGAGTCCGAATCCTCTCGAAGCGACTGTTCTGATGACCGGGACATTTATTATTTCCTGGAATTTATGTGAATCGATGGTGATGCCTTTCTTTTTTGCAAGGTCGACCATGTTGAGTGCTATGATCACAGGGCACTGGAGCTCGAGGAGCTGGAGAGTGAAGATCAGGCTTCGCTCAAGGTTTGTGGAGTCAATAATGTTAATTACGAAGTCAGGTTTCTGGCTGATGATATATTCGCGTGAAATTTTCTCTTCTACCGAATATGTTGTCAGCGAATAGATCCCGGGGAGGTCGAGAACATCGACTGTATAACCTTTATAATAGAGTGTGCCCTCGAGTTTTTCTATTGTTTTCCCGGGCCAGTTACCGATATGCTGATGCAAACCTGTGAGGTAGTTGAATATTGTTGATTTGCCCGAGTTACCTTGTCCTGCCAGTACAATATTTATTTTTTTCTCTTCAGTCATTTTTGTTCCACGATGATTTTCTCTGCCAGTCCTCTACCGAGTACCAGCCTCGATCCGTTTACTTCTATCTGTACAGGTCCGGAGAAGAGCGCCTGTCTTATTGCCCTGACTTCTGCTCCCGGTTTAAGTCCCAGGTCGGCAAGACGCTTGGCGGCCTTTTTACCTCCGCGTATTTCTATGATGATAGCATTTGTGTTGTCTTCAAGGTCTGCGACACTGTATTCTTTTTTACCCGCTTCCATTTCTTAAATCAAGCTATATATGATCAATTATTCAGATGTATTGTTAAAAAAACTACTTCTCCTCAACATGTCGGATTCCTTCGTCGAACAGGTTATTAATATGATGATCGTCGAGTGAATAATATGCAATCTTGCCTACCTTGTTATATTTCACAAGCTTCATGTTGCGTAGTGTTCTCAGCTGATGGGATATGGCTGATTCTGTGGTACCGACGATAGCTGTAATATCATTTACACACAATTCCTTTTCGAGGCACAGGGCATAAATGATCTTTGCCCTGGTGGGATCGCTCATTGCCTTGAAAGTCTCAGCCAGGTCATGGAAAAAGGATTCAGGCTTCATTTTCTTACTCACCGTCTTTACCTTGTCTTTTTCAATTAAGGATTTCGGCTGCTGTGGCGCCTTTTTCTTTTTCTTTATGATACGTTTTAACATATGAACAATTGTTCAGCTATTGTGCAAAGTTAATATTTCATACAATATTCAGAAATAAAAATTACCTTTTCATGAATTTTAAGTAATCTGATATACCTTCACATATCTTATCTGCCATCTTCCCGCGGAATTCCGGATCGGCCAGTTTCTCTTCATCCTCTGCATTCGACATAAATGCCTGTTCGACAAGAATTGAAGGCATATATGAGAGTCTGACAGGTGTATAGTTAAATGACCCTATTACTCCGAACTCCTTTAATCCCAGCTCAAGAAGCCGGCTGTAAATCATCTCAGCCATAGGGGCCCAGAAAGGATTGTTGTAGTAAGTACTTGTTCCTGCCACCCTTAAATAGCCTCCTCCTCCGGCATTGGCATGAATGCTGACAAAAAGATCGGCTTCTGAAGATTCGGCAATATCCCGCTTTTCGATCAACCCCATATCCTTATCAGAATCCCTGACCTGTACAATCTCAGCTCCTTTCGATCTCAGAAGTTCCCCCAGCCTGAGTGACAGGTCGAGGTTAATATCTTTTTCCACGAGCCCCGATAGCCCTATTGCGCCCATCCCTGAGCCTCCGTGTCCGGCCTCAATAGCAATCTTTATACCGCTGAAAGGCATCTCATTTTCAAGGTTATATTCAGGGGGGTAACGAAGTCGCAGAAGAAGCCTTTTCCCTTCCTGCTTAAGACTGTATCCCCAGATTTGCTCGCTTTTCAGGTTTACATAAACCTTATATGTCTCAGGTGTTACCTGCTCCCAGGTAATCTTATCAATTACCCTTCGTCCATCAAGGTGCGTGATCCATGTGCTGCTTGTCTCAACACCAAAAAGGGTTATCACGATCCTTTTATGATCAGGATCTGGGTAAGCCTCATACGGTACCGGCTCAGGATATGGAATAGTTAAAATATCGGCATCTTTTCCAGGTCCGCACGACATGCTTGTAATGTAATATGAAGGACGAACAGTTGCTTCAGGCAACAATTCTGCTTCGTCCTGGCTGATAAAACCATTCTCAGTACTGCTGAGACGTACCCTGTAATTCCTCCCAAATTTTCCGTTCGTCTTCAGTATCACCCCGGGGCCTAGTTCAGCCCTGACGGGACCTCCAAGCCTCGGTGCACCCAGATTATATGTCAGCCTTGAATTCTTTGCTGTTATCTTAATATATGGAAACTCATGTTCGTCCTTTACTGTTACCTGGTTCTTAAGCGTGTATTCAAGAGCCCTGGAATCGCCGGTTCCCTCCGCCGGGATTAATTTCAGGATTACACGGTTCTGTTTCCCCTTTTTAAGAAATTCCATTGGCAGGTCTCCCCGGTACAGACTGTAATCACCAAAGTCCTCACGTGAACACACTACTCTCTTTTTCCCGGGTAGGACCTCAATATATGCTTCCTGTTTCAGTGAGCCCTGGAAGCTTATGCGAACCATATCAGCCGGGAGAAGTTCCAGATCATAAGCCGGGTCGACAGTCTGCCCGCTGATCCATAGCGTAAAGGCTTTCCTCGTCAGGTCTCTCTTCCGGAAAATATATTCATCCTCATAGAAAGCCTCTGTAGAGTCACTTGTCAGAACGCTGGCACGGACACGGTTAGCCCCTTCCTCAAGTTGTACCTTTGAAAAGAATATTCCGGTCTTATACTGCTTTAATGCAATCCCTCCGATGGATACCGATGCAGGATATTCAGTTTTACACAGGAAATCAAATTCAGTGAGGTCTGTGTATCTCCCGGGTCTGTTTCTGAATTCAACCCAGGGCGAACGCCGTTCCACCTTATTATCGGCTGTGACAACATATCTGAAAGGAACAGACCAGTTATCCTCAGGCAGAATTATTGTTTTTCCGTCAGCTTCAAGAATAATCGTATCCTGACCAGCCTGGATAAATCCGATATATCCTTCAGAATCAGTAATTTTCGTCCGGAATCCCTTGTTAATAATTACTGTCCTGCCTCCGCTCTCACCGGGAAACAAGCCTGAAAGGTCAAGTCCGATAACCTGTTCAGGACGTATCTTCTTCAGGTCATCAGGTATTTCCGCTCTCGCCGGATAGTTTTGTATCAAAGCTGCCTTTCCTGCTATCCCTGATTCCGGTCCGGGAATAATGAGGTCTGCAACACCCTTATCGAGAAGGCTCCTTGCCTCGTTATAGCCGGCTTCTCCGGAGTAAACAATTATATTAATAAGGTATGGCTTTACCAGCATGGCTTCAACAACCATATCCTCAATAAAATCAGCAGGATTATCGTTGTGCACCAGGCAGAGACCGTCGATATCGTAATTTACCGCCAGGTTACGTGTAATACCCTTCATCGTTGTGATTATTTGAGGTAATGGCTTGTCCTTCTCCATCCTGTAAATGGCAGCAATATCTATTCCGGCAAATATCTTCAGTTTATTATTATGGGCTGCCTCTATGGCGCTGATCAATGGGTCATAATCACCCATGGTTATCACTCCATCGCTGTTTGTAAGGAAGAAGAGTGCATTGTAATTTGCAGCGGCAGCCTTCCCAGCGGCTGCGACAATGTTCTTCTTCATAATATCCTGGCCCTCATTTTTCCAGGCTTCAGGCAACAGACCAAATCCTCGAAGTTCACCCTTCTCATCGCTGACAGATACTCCTGCCTCTGTAACTGATTGAACAACATTCGTTGTGCTGCAATGTGAAAGGAATAAGATAAGAAAGAGTGATAGAAAGGTAATATGGTAAGTTCTCATGCTGTTTCTATTATCTGTATAAGAGATACTTCTCACGGACTTTCATGAACTCGCTTATATCGTCCTGGCAGGCCTTAATCACCTGTCCGACAGTCGTCCCTGGCTCTTCAAGCTGTTTAATGATCAGGGGCGGATTCCAGGAAAGTGAATCTGGATTTGTCTTACGGTATGCGTCAATGATATTCACAGCCGTTTCAACCGACCTGAAGGAGGAGGGATCTGTAAGCATTATCTCAACACCGCCGCACATTTTATTCCATGGCTTGCCCCGTGGATTGGAGCCTGGTGCGGCATTCTCAGGAATAAAATACACCGGTCTGAAATATGCTCCTTTTATGCCCCGGTTGTTCAGATCGGCTGCAGCCTTTTCAGCATCTACCCATGGGGATCCTGTCATTAAAAAAGGTTTGGTAGTACCTCTTCCTTCAGAGATATTTGTTCTTTCGAAGAGACACTGACCTGGATAAACGAGAGCTGTTTCGAGTGTTCCCATGTTGGGTGAAGGCATCACCCACATAAGTCCTGTTTCGTTCCACAGCATGCTTCTGCGCCATCCTTTCATGGGGATGACTGTCAGGTCGGCTCCGATGCTTTCAGTTTCATTCCACATCGTTGCCAGTTCGCCGTAGGTCATTCCGTGTCTCAGGGGAAGCGGATAATGAAATGTACTTCCTGTGTTACGCATGGGGCCTTCGACTATCCGGCCTCCAAGCGGATTTGGTCTGTCGAGGACAATGAACGGAATTCCTGCCTTTGCGCATGCTTTCATGGCATGAGCCATGGTATATTTAAAGGTGTACCAGGCTGATCCTACACCCTGTATATCAAAAACAAGTGCATCGAGTTCCTTTAGCCATTGCTGCTTCGGAGCCAGCGAGTCGCCATAGAGGCTGTAAACAGGGATACCTGTGCGGGGATCCGGTTCACCCTCCTGAAGTATCCTTCCCTGCAGCGCTCCTCTGACCCCATGCTCGGCTCCAAACAGTGCTACAAGGTTAACACCTGGTATGCCTGCAAGAATGTCGATGCTGCTTCTCATATCTGATCCTGTTGCCGATGGATTTGTAATCAGACCGATTCTTTTTCCCCTGATGAGGTCAGTGAAATCCTCTGCCAGGACATCGATGCCCGGTTTTACAGCCGGTCTTTTCAGTACCTGTTCCTTTGTTTCTTCCAGATAACGGTTTACAACATCTGCCAATGAAGGAGCATGATCGTATGAAAGTCCGGAAACCTTTATTCGGGTAAGAGTGCTTTCGTTGCCATACCTGTCAACAGACGACACTGCTACGCTGTCGAGAGGCAGGAGCACCTCACGGATATTTTTAATTGTTCCGGGATCTGTCCTGCCCAGTAAGTTTCTGTTGACAAGAAAGGCAGGTATCTTATCGTTGCAGATGTTTTGCCCGTGGATATTATAATTCCATTGTGACCCATATTTGAAATAG
>JAKLFN010000135.1 GCA_022711195.1 Bacteroidota bacterium | reverse complement strand
TCAGATTATTTCCGACAGCCTGTATGACAGGGATTTCCCTTCTGCGATAACCAAGGTGTGAAACAGAAATAGTGTCGGAAAGTGATTCAATACCTAGTTTCATTATGAATTCGCCTGTTGAGTTGGCAACCGTCCCTCTGGCGGTGTTCTTTACAGACAGCGTGGCGAAGGGTAATCTTTCCTTCGATTCGGCATCGGAAATTATTCCGGCTATATAAAAGAGCTCTTCGGTTGATTCAGAGCTTATTGTAACCTCCCGGAGCGGTACAACCCTGGAGATAATTATATAACGGTCGATGACTGTATATTTCAATGAATCAGATGAAAGTATGGTGTCGAGTATTGCACCAAGACTTACCCTTGTGAAGTTAAGATCAACTTTGTTTTCGTTGTTTATGAGCCGGCTGTCGTATGTGAAATTATACCCTGTTCGGCGGGTGATGATTTCGAGGGCAGCATTTATCCTGACATTTCCTGCCCTGAATGTGTAGAGTGAATCAAGAATAGACCCCTGACCCGATGCAGGACGGCTGCACGACAGTACGATTATCAATGCAACGATTAAGAATTTTAATCCGTTATAGCCATGCCGGGGCCGCATTGGAGGTCAGAGTTATTTTTTTGAAAGACGGTAAACATTTCCGTCTTTATAATAGCTCAGGTTAAAGCTAGTACAAATTAGGCGAATAATGGTGTCTGTGGACTGGATATCGATGGGAGCGGTCCATTTGTTTGAATAGATCTCCGGATCATCGGCGCTTATTTCCATATTATATACCCTCTTCAGATCACTGAAGACTACATCAAGAGTCTGTCCGTCATAAAGTAGTTTTCCGGTGTTCCAGGAGAGATAATTCGGATTATTGTTGAAGCTTTTGCCGGATTTTTCCTGGTTCATGGTTCCTATATACCCGGGCTCCAGGGTCATTCCCCGTTCTCCCGAGAGGTCTGAAAGAAGCACTTTCCCCGAAGTAACGAAGACCTCAACGGCCGAATCGCGGTTATCTGTTATTACATTGAAGGTTGTCCCGACAACTGTCACATTTGCTTTACCTGCATCAATGGTAAAAGGCTTTGACGGATCGGGTTCGATATTAAAAAATGCTTCGCCGTCAAGTGCAACCTTGCGGTTTCTCTTTCCAAATCCTTCCTTATATGAAAGGGTTGTGTTCCGGTTGAGGGTTATCAGGCTGCCATCGGGCATATTGATAATCTCACTTTTCTGATCGTTGCCTGTCGAATAAGTAATTGTTTTGCTCAGCAGGTCATTATTCCAGAACCAGACGGCGGTAGCGCCCAGGGCAGCAAGGATAAGCAGACCGGCGGCTATGCGGAATGAAAAAATATGTTTCCGCGATTCCCCGCTGATGTATGATTTTACCAACGGCGTGTCGGCGCTGATCCTCGATTCTACTTTATGCCAGGCATTGTCAACATCAATCACCTTGTCGTCAGTTATCCCTGGTGTAAGCATTTCAAGCTCTCTGCTTATCTCTGCTTCTGTATGAGTTTTCTCTTTCATTTTTCAATAAGTGCTTTTCTGAATTCCTTGAGCGCCCTTCCCATATTGGCTTCAACTGTCTTTACCGATATGGAGAGCTTATCAGCTATCTCTGTGTATTTCAAACCTTCAAACCTGCTCATGCAAAATATTTGTCCGCATCTTTCCGGCAGCCTCTCAATCACTTCTGCAATCCTCAGCTGCAGCTCATTATACTGGATAATCTCGACAGGTGTCTCTGCTTTCTCCGGTTCCACGGCCGACATCTCGCCCGCATGATTATCAACCACTCTTGCATGGTTTAACCAGTGGAGGCAGCGGTTGTGTACTGCCCTGAAGAGGTATCCTTTCAATGTACTTTCGATATTTATTTTCTGCCTGTCCTGCCAGAACCTCACAAACAGGTCCTGGACTATTTCTTCAGCAGAGTCGTGATCCTTTACTATTGATCTGGCATATCTCACCAGTGAAACGTAGGAGGATCTGAAAAGTGATTCGAACTGTCCTTTATCACCCTGCCGGATCCTCCTTATGATTTCACTGTCACTGGTCATTGGAAACTAATTTTCCTATTCTTCCCTGTCGCTGAATTTAAGTTTCTTACTGAGCTTACGGATAGCTGATTCTATACTCTGGTCAGGCTCTATCACGTTGTATTCGCCCCAGAAATCCGGGTCGGCAAAATCATTTACCTTGTCGGAGAAGACATCCGTAAACTTCAGTCGTTCCTTACCTGCAAATTTAATAACATCCTCGGTTGTACGGTCAGTAACTGCAATTTCTGCCATGGTAGTATAATAAGTATTGAACAGCTTCTTCTTCCAGTCGACCTTAAATTTAACTTCAGCCCTCGAATATGCAAAATACCATTTGCCATCCTGTTCGCGGTATTTTGCACGGTATGTGGCCAGCTCGGGTGTGACTTCCATCCCAAGAGGTTTTTTCCTTATAAATATTGATTGGGCAGCTTCCTTATCGTCGAGGTTGAAGCCGAATTCAGCCTCGGTAATGGCATATGAGTCCATTTCGATATACAGGCTTCCCATGAACAAAGGTATGTCGACAGAGGGTTTCTGAACGAATTCGATTATATAATGAGGTTTACCGTCGATCTCTATTACGCTGGTGAGAGAGTAATTATAATAATCCATAGCTTCGAGGGAGAGTATCGCTTCAGTATTTTTTGCTATATCAAGGTCGAGCGAGCTGACCGGGCCGCCCTGCAGTTTAAAGAGAACGGTATCCATTTTCTCAACATCGGCGCTCTTACGTCCTTTATAGATCCTTGCTCCGTCATAGCGAAGGTCGTTGGCATAAGGGGCTTTAAGGATTTCCACCACGGCCTCACCTATCGAAACGTATGTCCTGTTTTTCCTGATGGTCTCACGATAAAAGGCAGTCATGAGATTCGGTGCATCCTCATAGTTCTTCCCTATCCTGTTTATTGCCCTTGTAACGATATCATAAGGGTTTACCGGTTTTACAATTATCTCCTTAATGGGTATAGGCGCCGGATCCATCGAGATAACATTCTTGTAACCATTATCGCGAAGGGAGCTTATAGGAACAGATTTGTTCTTATAGCCCAGGAAGGTGAATTCGAGATTCTTGGTTATGAGAGATTCGCCGATCTTCAGGGTAAACTCACCCTCGATATTTGTTACGATGGCTACATTTGCCTCAGTAACAGCAACTGAAGCAAATACGAGAGGAGTACCAGTTTCTGAATCAACCACCTTGCCTTTAATGGTCACATACGTCTGCTGGTCGTTTTTCCGTCTTTCACTGGATGCAGCTGATGCCGTCACTGTCTGGAACGCAAAGGCAAAAAGCAGCACGGCTGCTGATACTGACATGTTCTTAAATGTTCTCATGGCTTTCTTTTTTGGTTTATACTGATATTCATTAATGTCTTTCTACATGATCAAGACCCCCGGAGAGGGTTCATACCCTATCGCATGTGTCAGGAATAATTTTGTAACTTTCATTTTTTTGGTATGTCAGATACATTTGTCAGTACATTAAATGCAGCCACTGCTGGCTATGGATATCTTCAGAGTATTATTACCCGCAGGGAAAAGGTTTTCGGCATGCCCCCGGCACTGGGAATAGAGCTAACGAATATTTGCAACCTGAGATGTCCGCAATGTAACTCAGGATCCGGGCTGATGACCCGTGAAAGGGGATTCATGAGCATGCAGTTATTTGAGAAGATCCTTGAAGAGACAGGTCGATATCTGCTTAACATAAATCTATATTTCCAGGGTGAACCGATGATGCACCCTGCCTTCTTCGATATACTTGACAGATGTGGTAACCTGAGGAGCACTCTCTCAACCAACGGACACTTTCTTAGCGCGGAAAATTCGGCGAAGCTGGTGCGATCGGGGCTTGGTACACTGCTGATCTCCCTTGACGGCATGGACCAGGAGACATACTCTTTATACAGGGTTAACGGTAACCTCGGGACTGTGAAGGAGGGGATCATGAATATGGCGGAGGCAAAAAAGCAATTTGGCAAAGGTCCCCGGCTCATAATTCAATTCCTGGTAAACCGATACAATGAGCATCAGGCAGGAGAAGCAAAAGAATTTGCAGTGAAGGCAGGGGCACTATTCAGGCTTAAATCGATGCAGATCATCAGGGAAGGGTCACATCATGAGTGGCTGCCATTGAAAAGGAGGCACAGCAGGTACGATAAGGATGGTAAAAGCTATTCTGTAAAGGGAGGACTGCCTGACAGATGTGCCAGGTTATGGTTTAATCCGGTGATAACCTGGGATGGAAAGGTTGTGCCCTGTTGTTTTGACAAGAATGCAGAATATATAATGGGCGATCTCAACGGGCAGACTTTCAGGGAAATATGGAAGGGAGACAGGTACAGTAAATTCCGTCAGGGTATTCTTTCAGGAAGAAAAAGCATTGATATATGCAGGAATTGTATTTCGGGGATAAGGTAATCAGACTGTCATTACCTCTTTTTCCTTAGCTGCCATAACTTTATCGACTTTATCGCTGTATGTGGCAGTGAGTCCCTGTACTGTTTCAACAGCCTCTTTTTCAGTATCTTCCGGGAGACCGTTTTTCAGCTGCTGTTTTAATTCGTCGTTTGCCCATTTCCGGGCATTACGTATGCTTATCTTGGCTGTTTCGGCCTCCTGTTTCACCTGTTTGACCAGCTGATGCCGCCTTTCTTCTGTCAGTGGAGGCACATTTATGCGTATGACCTCACCGTTGTTCATGGGGGTCACGCCAATATTGGCAGCCATTATTGCTTTTTCGATGATACCTAGCATCGTTTTTTCCCAGGGCTGGATAAGGATTGTTTTGGGATCAGGGGTATTAATATTTGATACCTGTGCAAGAGGGGAGTTAACGCCATAATAATCGACTGTTATCCCGTCGAGAAGTGCAGGATTTGATCTTCCTGCTCTCAACCTTGCCAGTTCGTGTTCCAGGTGATCGACAGCGTGTTTCATCCTGTCGGTAGTCTCTTCGATGATCAGTTCAACATCTTCGTTCATAGTGCTGACATTAATGAAAAATAAAAAATCACTATTCAAACAAAATTAATAAAATAGCCGTAAAACCAAAGCCTGTTAACCGGAAATAAGAGTTCCGGTTTTAATGCCGTTAACCACCTTCATGAGATTTCCGGGGGTATTCATATCAAAAACGACGATAGGCATGTCGTTATCGCGGCACATAGTAAATGCTGTTGAATCCATGACTTTTAGCCGGCGTGTTATCACCTCATCAAAAGTTATGTTGCTGAATTTCGTTGCTGAGGGGTCTTTCTCCGGGTCGGCAGTATATACGCCGTCGACTCTTGTTCCTTTCAGGAGGACGTCGGCGCCTGTTTCGACGGCTCGCAGGGCTGAAGCACTATCGGTGGTAAAGAACGGATTGCCTGTTCCTCCCGATAGTATGCAAACAGTTCCTTTTTTAAGCTCTTCAACCACTTTATCGCGGTTATAAAACTCGCCTACGGGCTCCATCCTGATCGAAGTGAATACTCTTGCTTTTCCTCCCAGCCTGACGATGGCACTTTCGAGGGCGAGGCTGTTGATGACTGTTGCCAGCATTCCCATCTGGTCGCCTTTTACCCTGTCGAAGCCGGATTCTGTTCCGCTTAGTCCGCGGAAAATATTTCCACCGCCGATTACCACTGCAACTTCACAACCTTCGCGGACGACATCAATAATTTGTCCTGCATATTCTTCAAGGATATCTTCATCGATCCCGTGATTCTCTTTTCCTGCCAGCGATTCGCCGCTTAGCTTCAGTAAAATGCGGGAGTATCTCATAGTATGGGTCTTTTTTGTAAAGATAAAAAAAAAGAAGGTGTCTGTTCAGGGCACCTTCTTCAATATTGAAATATGAACTTGCGTCTTACTGGTTGAGATTAAATCTTTTAAAACCGGTAACTGTCAGCTCTTTGTTTAC
>JAKLFN010000134.1 GCA_022711195.1 Bacteroidota bacterium | reverse complement strand
CCTCCTTCATGGCTGGGGTGAAGATGAGAACGGATGGTCAAACCAGGGTCACATGGGAAATATTATGGACGGGCTGATAGCTTCAGGTAAAGCAGTTCCGATGATTGTGGTAATGGATTGTGGTGATATCAAGACAAGCCCCGATGTACGTAAAGCATCAACCAACGACCTGACCAGGATCTTTGTTGAAGACCTGATACCTTTTATCGATAATAATTTCAGGACTAAGACAGACAGGATTAATCGTGCTATGGCAGGCTTGTCGAGGGGAGGAATGCAGACCACCACAACCGTTTTTAACAACATGGATAAATTTGCATGGATGGGAACATTCAGTGGATTTTTCATGGGCGGAATGGGAGCGAGGCCTGCTGCCGGAGCCGGCCAGGCGCCTGATATAAATCAGCAGATCGTCACAGCTTTCAATGGTGTTTTTAAAGAGGCAGCTGCTTTTGACAACCAGATAAAGTTGTTTTTTATCAGCACCGGAACTGAAGAGCGTAATCCTAAGGAGATGGTCGAAGCACTCAGGACCCATGGTATTAAAAATATTGTTTTCCATGAATCACAGGGTACAGCGCATGAATGGCTTACATGGCGAAGAGCCCTGAACGATTTCGCTCCCAGGTTATTCAGGTAAAGTGTGATCTGAAAAATATACGGAATCCTCAGGCAATGGCCAGGGTTTTCTCGCCATATACAGGGTGCCTTTCGGCTGCCATCATCAGTATTTTCTTAATCATCTGGCTGTAGGAATAATTTGAACTTTCTACAGCAAGGGCGAAGCTGGTATTATGGCTTATATCGTTATTGGGATTGAAATCGAGCAGGTAGAATTCATCGTCTCGCATCCTGTAATCAAACCTGGCGTAGTCGAGGCATCCTAACCCTTTCCATGCTTTGAGGACTTTCTTTTCCAGTTTGCGGAGAAGTTTGTCGTCGATGGATGCAGGCACTACCGATACTATTTTCTTATAATGTTCCGATCCGGGAAGAAACTTTGAATCGTAGGTGCATAATCTTTTTCGGGGATCGCTGAATGCTTCAAAACTCATTTCAACAAGCGGCAACACTTCAGGAGGGTCGTTGTTCCAGACTGACACGCGGAATTCACGGCCGTCGATAAAATCTTCAACCAGCGCAGGCTGATTCAATTCGTTGTTCACCCTGATTATCTGTTCGCGCAAAGCATCGTTGTCGAATACAACGGAATTCTCATTTAATGTGAGGCTGCAATGTTCGAGAGAAGGTTTTACTATGGCAGGGAAAAGATTCCACTCTTTTGATTCGTCCGGAGAAAGCACTGCTCCGGATGGAACAGTGATACCCATCGAAACCAGAATATCTTTTACCTTCTGCTTGTCGTAGCTCAGGTTGATTACATACGAAGAGTTTCCTGTATATGTGAATCCGAAATTTTCAATTGTTTCAACGACTCTTCTTTCACTTTGCGGAATACCCGGAAGTGTTTCGCACAGATTGAAGAGAATTGTATCGTATGGATTATATTTTTCAAGAACTCTTTCGATATGCGGTGTGTTCAGCTCTTCGAGGTATGCTTCCATACCTTCGGATTTCAGGGCTTCGTAGAGCACTTTGTTAGATTTGCGTGCATCTCTTATCTCTGATTTATCCCAGGCGGGATCAAGATTATATAGAACTACAACCTTCAGAAAAATTTATTTTCACGAAACTAAATTATTTACATGAAAAAAATTTCTTTAAAAATAAAAGTTGTAAACATTAGTGAGACTGTTTATTCACAATGTAAAATTTACATCAAAAGATTTTTCTGAATGATGCATGGAAAAAATTTTAATCCCAGACATACTTCCAACCGTTTTCTGTTTTTTTCCATACAGTATGAAAAACACCTTTCAGTTCTTTTTTATTCCCTGTGCTGTCAGGTATAAGGTAGAGGTAATTGCCATACGTATATCCCATTGTTCCATCGTCAGAGACGCCGATGAAGTCGGGGGTCCAGGTGATTTTAATATCAGGTCGCGAGCGAAGTGTGTAATAGTTTTTTATGTTTTCCTTTCCGGAAATAATTGAGTCGTTGCCACGAAGTATCACTGCATTTTCGTCGGCGAAATACCAGAATCCTTCTGCTATTCCCTTTTCAGCAACCATTGTTTCGAATGCCTTCTCGGTTTCAAAAATTTCTTTTCTGACAACTTCGGGATCTGTTTTTTGTCTGCACGAAATTAGTGCCATGAAAGAAAGCGACAGGAGAAAAATATTCTTCATGTGAAATGAGATAAAGTTAATTAAAATCAAAGCTAAATCATTTTCATGGATATTGTTACCAGATTATTTTTTAACCTGGCTGATAATATATTCAGCGGTGACCTGGCAATCATTTTCAGAAACATTAAAGATCCTATAGTCATCAATTTTCCATCTTTGTACGATTCTGCTTACAAATTTCTCGCGCACAGTTATTATAAGACTTATCCCCGGGTGTCTGACCAGTGAGTCGAGGCACTGCGACCATCCCCCGTTATTAAGTTCAAGCATTCCTATCTCATCAATAATTACAATCTTCTTTTCAGTTATTGTGGGGCTGGTTAAAATTTCAATTCCTTTTTTCAGGCCTGAGGGATTTATAGTGTATTTCCCGATTTTATTGGTGTCACCCTGTTCTCCGGTCCTGAGAAAGATTTCTGTATCTGAAGTGTCTATATCAACAATATTATAACCTGTAGTCTCTGTTCCGCTCATTTCTCTTTCCGAAAAAATTCCTCCTGCAGGAATTCCGTTTTTCCTGAAAACATCAATCATTTTCTTTATAAAAGTTGTTTTCCCTTCACCAACATCACCACATATTATGTAAACTTTCGGAACACTTACAGGCTTATTTTTAATTTCTGATAATCTTTTATCAGCCATTGAAACTACCTGGTAGAAAACAGAAACAGGATTCTTAATAAAAGTTTTAAAATCCGGGATGCCTGATATAACAGAGGGCAGGCTTTCTGCTGATAGTTCGAGGGCAAGAGGCAGGTGCTTAAAAGAAGTCCTGATAAAAAAACTCCTGATCTTCGGATTGTATAATTCTGTTCCCAATGCCGAGAATCCGACTATTATCAGAACAGCCCTGAAGTTCATCTGTATGCCGGTCAGGAGACCTTTGATGAGGGCATTCTCACCTTCGGCAGCCCTGGTAAAAACAAAAGCCGTGATCAGCGTGATCGAAACGAAAAATATCCAGAACTTTGGTTTTGACAGTTGTCGCATCGCCCTTTTGTATCTGATCGACCATATTATAATGATTGCTGTAATTGTAAGGCTCCAGACCAGCCAGTTTGTGTATGCTAATAAAAAGAAAGAGCCGACGATAAGAGTTATGTTAATGAAAAGCCAGCTTACGGAATAGTCAAACTTCTGATCAGAGACCTTTGCAGGAGATAAGAGAGTAGGCGATTTCATTTCCTTTAGATCAGAATCTGGCTGTTCAAGCATTTTCTTTCCGACCCTTATTCCTGTCACTCCAGCAAGGAGGCCGAACAGCGAATATATGATCAGCAGTATAATTATTGGCAACCAGACAATGTCTGTTTGAATATTCAATTGTTTTTGTGCAAGTTTTAGAAGGTTGGTATAAACCTCCACGATGACATATCCATAGAAGATTATGTAGTTGGCGATCTTCTGAAAGAGGTTCCACGACATTGCCAGCATTGCGCCTATAATATACCCGGCAAAAGTTCTCCCTGATGCTCTGACCGCCAGTTCAAGCAATACTGATTCAGCAAATATTGCAATCATAGGTCCGAAGATTACTGCACTTGGCGACATTGTTTTCATTATTGCACAAATGAGACCTGCCCTCCAGAAAAGGCCTTTCTCCTTCCATGTAAAGCTTATGGAGATCAGTAGTATGATTCCTATGGCAGTGAGGAAATTTCCGCTGAATGGAATTCTGAGGTTATGAAGAAAACTTCCGAGAACTATTTCTGATGCTGCCCATATAGTTCCGATGATCGATGCCTTGATCCATCTCTCTTGTAATTCAGCTCTCATGGTTTACCAGGATGCAATAAAATAATGTGTCAATGGCATGCATCATTTATAAGGAAATCAAATATATGTTTTATTCGAGGGATTACCTCATATCGGTCTGCCTGAAAACAAAAATCCCTCAACGTTATTACAGCTTTGGATTATTCTACGTTGCGGAGACAGAATAGAATATTTTTTCACTGTCTTTCAATCCATATTGAAATATCTTCAGCACTTTTAATAACAGTTGACTTCCCATGCGATCCTCCTTTAACGAGCTTAAAACATTTATTCTGACTTTTCCAGGCTAAAAAAATCTCATCACATCCTGATCTGTCAACAATATTGTCATTGTCGCCATAAAGAAGCAGTAATGGAAAATCTGCCTTCTTTGCATTTTCCACCATTGCAGCCATTATTCTTTTTGATTCAACCATACAATGCATGCTGAAATATTTAACCAGGAGAGGATCTTTATTCCGCTGTTCCGATTCCAGCCTGTCCGCTTCATCTGTTATAACAGAAGGATCCCCGGCCATGTTTACAACAGGTGAATGCCTGGCAAAAACAAAATATCCAACATATTTAAGGTAATCGGTGATACCCGGACTCATACCTTTTGCAGGTTTTAGCTTATATGGAGGGTTTACAAGGATCAGACCATCTGTCCCGGGGAGTTTCACTGCAACTTCAAGAGCAAATGCACACGACATGCTGTGACCAAACAGGAAAATCTTTTCATTACCGGCTAAGTAAGTGCTATCGCCTTTGATAATTTCACAATAATCTTCAATAATTTCATTCGGGTCAGTGTCTCCTCTTTCACCTTCAGAATATCCTGTTCCTCGCGGATGAACGACTACGATACGATTCTTGTTACAGCTTAAAATGTTAATTATATCTTCTTCGTTTTTGTGATTAATTCCGGTTATCCCCGAAATCATGAAAATGGTCCGGGCAGGTTTTACCTCAGGACGATACTCTCGTATAAAAATTTTCGATCCATCGCTGGCTGTAAAGAAGTATCCTCCCTTTTCATTTAATTGTACGGGTCGGGCAGAATTCTCAACGCTGTTACAGGAAGTAATAAGAATACTATAAATGAGAAACTCAATTATGATTGTCGATTTTATCATGATCCTTTGTGTCCTACAGGCTTTCATACCCTATTTCCCCCTGATAGTAAGTTTAAAAACACCTAAGCCTATTGCGTTTTCTTTGTCAGCCGCAGTAAATATTATTGTAAATTCCCCGGGTTCTGTGGGTGTGCCTGAAAAATTCCCTTTAATTTCATCTAACCTTAGCCATCCCGGAACCGGCTGACCAGTATTTAAGGTCGCAGAGTACCTGAATGTGGTTTCACCATCATCGTCAAGGAAAGCATCTTCAGGGATTTTAAAATCAACTTTTTTATTCACAAATCCAATCTGGTTTTCCAGTCTTTTTTGCAGGAAGGGTACATTATTGGTATTCTTAAGGCTATCAATCAGGTTATCAATCCGGACCCAGAATATCCCCGTATCGGAATAATCGGATTTGGTGCCGGTTGAATAGAACAGGTATTTCTTATCAGGTGTTACCCATGGACCCCAGCTTGAGATTCCGAAATTAACTTTTTCCCCAAGATTCCTTGGGCTTGTCCAGCCTCCATCTGCTTTTGGATAGCTGATAGCAAGCCCTGTAATTGTTGCTGCAATTAAAAATGATTCATCTTTTGCAATATAAAAATCGAGGTTATCCCATTCTGTATTCAGAGGCCTCCCCAGGCTTTGTGCTGTTGAATCAGAAATTGCAAACTGAAGTTTACTCCAGTCGTTTCCTCCGATAGTCTTTTCGGATTTTGATGAAATATAATAATTTCCTTTGCCGGTAACCTGTAGATAATGGGCTGAGTTAAGGTTCTTCAGGATCCGTTGGGGATGTGTCCACCCTTTACCATTTTTGACAGACATGAATGTGTCATATTCCGACCCGGCGGTCTGAATAAACATTGTATCACCGGTCACAGTAAGCGCAGGTGAGAGATAGCCGGGGAAAAG
>JAKLFN010000133.1 GCA_022711195.1 Bacteroidota bacterium | reverse complement strand
TATGCTGATGTCTCATATAGGCCTGTATATCTGAGGTAAAGCCATCACCTGCTATCCTGATCGATTTGTTACAGACGATCCCTCCGAGGGCAATAACGGCAATCTCAGTGGTGCCTCCTCCTATATCGATCACCATCGATCCTTCTGGAGCCAGAACATCAAGTCCAATGCCTATTGCGGCTGCCATAGGCTCATGAATCATATAAACATCACGGCCACCGGCATGCTCTGATGAGTCGCGTACGGCACGGATCTCCACTTCGGTACTTCCTGAAGGTATTCCTACCACCATTTTCAGAGAAGGGGCAAAAAGCTGCGGCCCTTTGGTGATCATCTTGATCATTCCCCTGATCATAAGCTCTGCGGCATTAAAGTCGGCAATAACGCCGTCGTGAAGAGGTCTTATCGTTTTTATGTTTTCATGTGTCTTTCCGTGCATCTGCCTTGCCTGCTCCCCTATTGCTATCAGCTTGCCGGAATTTTTATCTATGGCAACGATCGATGGTTCGTCGACAACGATCTTGTCGTTATGAATGATGATCGTATTTGCCGTACCCAGATCTATAGCAATCTCCTGCGTTAAAAATGAAAATAGTCCCATTGAATGAAATATATTATATTATTAATGTTTAAAATGCCTTATTCCTGTAAATACCATTGCCATTCCGTTTGCAATACAGTAGTCTATAGAATCCTTGTCGCGTACCGATCCTCCGGGTTCCACAACAGCATTAATGCCAGCCTTATGTGCTATCTCAACACAATCTGCAAACGGGAAGAACGCGTCTGAAGCCATGACGGCTCCATTGAGATCGAATCCGAATGATTTAGCCTTATCGATGGCCTGTTTCAGGGCATCTACTCTTGATGTCTGTCCTATACCGCTGGCACAGAGCTGTTTATTCTTTACCAGGACTATTGCGTTCGACTTGCTGTGTTTGACGATGATGTTTGCAAAAACGAGGTCGTCGGTTTCCCGGGGTTCCGGAATCCTTGTAGTAACCGGCTTCATATCCTTTGCGGTCTGTGTGCTGTTGTCTCTTTCCTGCCACAGCACACCGTTAAGCAGTGCCCTGAAGTTGTCGCTGTTCCTGAGAACAGAATTTCTCTTTAAGATTATCCTGTTTTTCTTTTGCGAAAGTATTTCAACAGCTTTCCCGTCAAAGCCCGGTGCAATGATAATCTCAAAGAAGATCTTATCGATCTCTTCAGCAGATGCTTCATCAATTGTAACATTTGTTACAATCACACCTCCGTATGCTGATACGGGGTCACAGGCAAGAGCATCTTTCCAGGCTCCTGCCAGATCAGGCCGCGAAGCAACGCCGCATGCATTGTTATGCTTGATAATGACGACAGTTGTCTCGGTGAATTCATCAATAAGACTGAGAGCCGATTCAATATCGAGCAGATTGTTATATGAAATGTCCTTGCCATGGAGCTTGTCAAAGAGCTGCCCTGTGTTGCCATAAAAAATGCCTTTCTGATGCGGATTTTCACCGTACCTCAGAGGGTATGTTTCATCTATGCTTTCACGGAAGACTTCTATTTTTTCTTCCCTGTTGAAGTATTTGAATATGGCTGTATCGTAATTTGATGTCGTCTTAAATGCTTCAGCAGCAAAATGACGTCGTTCTGCAAGAGATGTCATACCTTTCTTCTGCTCCAGCAGGCTCTTAAGTGAAGCGTACTGTTCTCTTCCCGGAACGATCAGAACATCATTATAGTTTTTTGCAGCAGCCCTGATAAGCGAAATGCCGCCAATGTCAATCTTTTCGATAATTTCTTCCCCGGAGGAGACCTTCCTGACTGTCTCCTCAAATGGATAAAGGTCAACAATCACCAGGTCAATACCGGGAATCTTATATTCCTCCATCTGCCTGCAGTCGTCGGCATTTTCCCTTCGTGCCAGTATACCTCCGAATACAAGAGGATGGAGTGTCTTCACTCTTCCGCCAAGGATAGAAGGATATGTCGTCAGGTCCTCAACCTTTTCGGCAGAAATGCCCAGGTCGCGGATAAAATTATAAGTGCCCCCTGTCGACCATATTTTAACATCAAGGCTGTGAAGGATTTTTACTATTTCGTCGAGTCCGTCTTTATAAAAAACAGATATTAATGCACTCTTAATTTTTATATCATTCATAGCCTTGTTTGTTGATTGCCCGGCAGGTTTTACGGGCGATTAAAAGTATATATTTTTTTATTATTCCCAACAATTTAAAAATATGATTATCAGCATAGGGGCAATTAAGAATTTTTCAACGCCACCGCATATGATTTTTATTATCTTTGGTCTTCAATTTTGTGATTAAACGACAGGTAATGTTTTTCAGGTTATTAAAGGAGAGTTTTATCTTTTCCGTCAAGTCGGTGGTTGTCAATAAATTAAGGACTTTTCTGTCGCTTTTCGGCATAACTATCGGGATTTTTTCAATTATCTCAGTCTTTACTGTTCTCGACTGGATGGAAAAATCGATCCGCGACTCTATTGCGACGCTGGGTGAGAATGTTGTCTATGTACAGAAATGGCCCTGGTCATTTGATCCGAACCTGGCATGGTGGGACATCATGAAATGGCCAGCCGTTTCAACATCCGATTATGAGGCTGTACTCGATAAATCGACAAAAACTGATGCTGCCTGTTTTTATGTTTATTCGCCGCAGACGATCAAGTACCGCCAGAACCAGGCAAATGATGCAGCGGTGGTGGCCGTGACACATGAATTTGAGAACCTGCGATCGTTCGAGATCGAAAAAGGCAGGTATTTCTCTCCCGAAGAATCTGCTGCAGGAAGAAATGTGGCGATCATTGGTTATGAAGTTGCAAGAAGACTTTTCGATGATGCTGAACCGGTAGGAAAACAGATCATCGTCGGAGGATACAGGACAAACGTCATTGGTGTTTTTAAAAAGGAGGGAAAAGGCGGAATCAGCGACAGCGGTATGGATGAAGCAACAGCTATTCCATATAATTTCGGACGTACTTTCATAAACATGAGAAGCCGCTTTCTCAATTCAATGGTAATGGTCAGGGCAAAAGAAAAGGTTCCTGTACAGGAGCTGACCGACGAAATAACAATGACCCTGAGAGCTGCCCGTAAACTCCGCCCCGACGAAACAACAAATTTCTCGATCAACAAGGCGAGCATGCTGACACAGGGATTCGAAGGAGTCTTTGCAGGTATAAATATAGGAGGCTGGCTGATAGGAGGCTTTGCAATTCTTGTCGGCGGATTCGGTATTGCCAATATAATGTTTGTCTCTGTCCGCGAACGAACAAACATCATCGGTATTCAGAAAGCCCTGGGAGCAAAACGTTCATTCATTCTTTTCCAGTTCCTCTTTGAGTCAGTGCTTCTCTCGGTGATCGGCGGCCTGCTTGGCGTTTTCCTGATATTCATCGCAAGCATCTTCGTAAACTACCTGTGGGAACTTAATATGTACCTGACATTTGCGAATATAATCCTGGCTGTGGTGATATCAGGTATAATCGGGATCATAGCCGGTTATGCACCTGCATACGCTGCCGCACGGATGAACCCTGTCGATGCTATAGGCTATTCATTTACCTGATATCCTGTTCTTTTCAATCCAGTTTGTCAGTTCAATAAACTGCTTTACTGAAAGCTGTTCCGGCCTGAGAGTGAAATATTCGTTTTCTTCATTTTTCAGGCTGAAGGCCGACTTAATCGAATTACGGAGCGTCTTTCTTCTCTGGTTGAATCCGGCCTTGACAACTTTTATGAACAATGTCTCGTCGCATCCCAGTTCAGTAGTCATGTTACGCCGGAGCCTTATTACACCCGATTTCACTTTAGGTGGAGGTGAGAAAACATGCTCCGGAACAGTAAAGAGATATTCGGCATCATAGAATGCCTGGATAAGAACACTTATGATTCCATAAGTCCTGCTTCCGGGCGAAGCACACACCCTTTCAGCAACCTCTTTCTGGAACATGCCGCACAGCTCTGTCACCTGCTCCCTGTAATCGAGTATCCTGAACAATATCTGTGTGGAAATGTTGTAGGGAAAATTCCCTATCACCGCCAGCCGGCCATTAAATTCGGCGCTCAGGTCAGTCACCAGGAAATCGCCCCTGATGATGTTATTAAATGACGGGAACTTCTCCTTAAGGAAATACACCGACTCATTGTCTATCTCTATAACCCTGAAATCGGCAAAATTCCTTTCCAGAAGGAATCCGGTGAGAATGCCTGTGCCCGGGCCAACCTCAAGAACAGATTCATATCCTTCGCCGGTGAGCGACGAAGCTATCCTCAAAGCAATACTTTTATCTTTCAGGAAATGTTGTCCAAGGTTCTTCTTTGCCTGCACCCTGCCCATATTAACTAAGATTATTTATTTCTGTTAAATCTGTAACAGATCCCTTCCGAATTTTCTCCATATCGGCAGCTTGAACCTGCCCAGCCAGAATACGAATTTTTTAAGCAGGTTATAATATAGTGTGACGAATAATCCCATTGTCATAAGCCATACCATGGAAATATTAAAAAAGAGTGTTCCAATCCTCAGGTTGCCGATCATTTTATATGGAGCAAAAAAATGGGCTCTTCCGTATTTTGATCCCGGCGGCATATAAATGGGATCCGACTTTTGTATCAGTCGTCTTTCCGACTCATATATCTTATTTGTTGCAAGGCGGTTAAGGACAATATCGGCAAGGCGGTCATTATAATCTCTCTCCCGGAGGCGAAGCAGCGTACCCTCCCCGATCTTTTCTGCCCTCGATTCATAAACCGAGTCACGCCTGTATGTCCAGGTCCTGATATCCTTTCTAAGGTAGGTCCTGATGCTGTCGAGATACAATTTTGCATTCACAGCGGCAGCATTAGTAAAGCCTGAGTAATTCATGCTTTTCATCCAGGATCCTGGTTTTATTCCTGAGATCTCAGCCAGCAGGGGCAGGTGATGGTTAAGCTTTACAAAATTCTCCTCGGCATATTCACGGTACTCCGGGTCAAGGCCTGCAGCGACACATTCATCGACTTTTACTTTAAGAGTTGGGACAAGAAATGATGCATTCCACTCTGCCTGTGAAAGCTTCATGTCATAGTCAAAAAACGGTTTCTCGAAGGCATTCGACCTGAATTGTTCCACACACAAAGCCTCATAAGCCCATCGTGTTGCCATCACATCGCCTATTACCGGGACATATACTTTCCGGGTAAATGATTTATGCAGGTCGTCGAACTTGATCATGGCCCCGCCTAAAATAAGCTGTGGAACCAGCAGCAGTGGAATAAGTATATAGATGCTTACAGCTGTACGCATGCCTGCCGATATGTTAAGCCCGAGGAGATTGCCGAAACATGCTACCGAGAACAGTATCAGCCACTGCTGAAAAAGCATGCCCCTCACTTCCAGGATCAGACTTGCGGCGATGACAAATGATAAAGTCTGTATAGCAGAAAGGACAAACAGGAAATTGATCTTTGAGACAAGGTAGCTGAGCCGGCTCAGGTTCAGGAACTTTTCCCTTTCAAGAATCTTCCTGTCGCGGTATATCTCTTCTGCGCTTACCGTCAGCCCCAGGAAAAGCGCTACAATTATCGACATGAAAAGGAATACCGGGTAATTGATATTTGTCGAGAAGAGGTATTTTCCTTCTTCACTGTATTTCGAGATATAACCGAGGATCGCAGCCAGCAGGGGAGCTTCGAGCAGGTTTATTGTCATATACTGCCTGTCGGCAAACTTGCGTGTTATATTCCTCTTTATGAATGTCCTGATCTGGCCCGGTTTGCGTGGCACCCTGAAATTGCTCTTAGGCACAGGCATTTTTTGCTGTGGCGGCGACGCTGCCGTCATCATTTTATTTTTGTACTTGTCGTACCATTCCTTCGGGCTTACCTGCCTCTCCTTTCCTGGCAGCCCCTCATTATCAATGACTTTTACCTCTACGATATGAAGAATGTTCTCTGTTTCGATATTGCCACAGTTAGGGCATTCGCTTTCTGCTGCATTAGCCTGCGATGTCTCCGTCTTGAAATATACCAGCGCTTCCACTGGATCGCCGTCATAGATCATATA
>JAKLFN010000132.1 GCA_022711195.1 Bacteroidota bacterium | reverse complement strand
GAACTGGATCTTCCTGTTCGATATGATACCTCGATCCTGCTTGCCTCCAGGGCTACATATTATGACCTCCAGGAGATCAGGTTTTCTTTTGACATTGCAGTCTACAAGGGCGATAATGAATTAAACGAAGTTGTCGACTTTACCGGACTTCCCGATACCGCATTTAAATTCAACGATTATCTGTATGAAGGCGACAGCGTAAAACATTTTATCGATAAAGTCGAATTTGTCGATACCACAATGCTTCCGCCCTTTACCACCATGGTGCTTATCGACCAGAGCGCTTCACCTGAGAATTTTGATGAAACAGATTATTATAATGTGAGATTCAAGGCTTTTAATGCATTTTATAAAAATCTTGACGGGAAGGGGAAGGTATGTTTTGCATATTTCAACAGGCGGCAGGGAAATCCTCTCGTGATGACACCTCTTAATAATGAACCATCGGCCGAATGGAATGAAGATGTGGTAAGGCAGCTCCTCAATCTCACCCATAACCAATCCGGAACATCTTCGCTCTTCGACGCACTCGACCAGGCTGTAAGCTATATCGCCGCACGAAGCACCCAGAATACATCCATTACCCTTTTTGTCAGGAATAAGGATGATGGCCAGAGCAGTGTATCGCTTGATAATGTGATACAGAAAGCTATAGCTAATAATGTGAAGATAAATGTGATATGGCTTATCCCGAATTCCCATACCTCGAGTGTCGATTTTCCGACCCTGTGGAAGCTGGCCTCAAAGACCGGAGGTTTCACAGTTTATATGAGCAGGATCTGGCAGTCAAATACTGTATTTATACAACTTGCCAGGCTTCTCAGGATGGAAACAAATCTCTACCGGGTGTCAGGAAGGATCACAATACCGCCTCCGGGATTTTTTAACCAGGTAAGCTACCGGACAGGGTTCTACCTGTATTATTATCCGCCCGGACCATTTATTGCCAGCTGGATACCGTTATACCTCGAAAAGAATTGATCTTAGGACAATGTACAGAAAGTTACTGACAATACTATTTCTGAGCCTTCAGCTTCTTCTACCTGGTCAGCAGACTGAACTGTCAGTTCAGACAGGCCACGTGGAAGCAATAAGAAAAATTGTCTTCAGCCCTGATGGTAATTTTCTTGCCAGTTCCGACGATCTTCATAAGATTTGTATATGGGACATGGCAAGCCTTTCTCAGATGTCCGGCTTCTTTTTTCAGGGAATCGATGAAAAAGATTATATCTCCCTGCTTGCCTTCAGCCCTGATAACAAAATCCTGGTTGCCGGAACAATGTCCGGTAAATTCCTGGTATGGGATATTTCCGCATCAGTCAGGATCTCCTCTGTCGCAATTGAGCAGGAGATCAGTGATATTCATTTCATTGATAATACACGATGCCTGGTGCTCGGATCAAAATTGCAGCAGCTCGACATCTCAACAGGTAAAATAACCATTGTCGACGACAGGAAAATCGGGGATTTAACGATTGACAGAAGCAAAAAGATTATCAGATGGTGTGCTGTCAATGGTGAAACAGGAAGCCTCGATTATTCGGATGGATTCAGGATCACCGCTGATGATCCATCAGAAAACGATCTGGTAAAAGCTCAGTCACGAAAAATTCTGTACCTGAACAGCTTCAAACTGGGCCGTGACGGACTGGTTGCTGCAGGCTCTTACAACCTGGTCTTTTATGATATCCCCGCAAGAAACAGGATATTTTCGGCAGCCACTCCCTATCTCGATGAAAATATAACAGACCTGGAATATCTACCTGCTTCTAACTTCTTCCTGGCTTCGAATACCGACGGAAAAATATATGTTTATGACTATGGTTACCATAAGCTCAGGACAGTATTAAAAGATCATATCTCCGAGGTGAATTCCCTGGCTGTTCATCCGACACGGAATATCTTTGCCAGCGGAAGTACCGACAGATCAATAATATTATGGAACGGAGCGGATTTTTCTCAGATTAAGCGCTTCTATGCACGTGCAACAGCAATTAACTGCATGGATCTGAGCGAAAAAAGTAAAATACTCGCCTTCGGAAATGAGCTCGGCTTTACCAAAGCCATAAAACTCAACGATAAGGATCCGGTGGTAGTATCAAGGAAGAATCATCTGCAGAAGATTACTGATATAGAGTTTGTTGGTAATGATGAGAAAATAGTAACCTCCAGTAATGACAACCACATTAACCTGCTTGCTGCAAATGACCTGAGCGTAATTGCTGATGAAAAATTTACACACAATTTCGGGTTAAGGTATCTTCTGACAAATATTATCATCAAGCTTAACCTGTATGCTGATCCGCTCGTATTTACAGATTCACTGTCGTTGACCGATGACAGGAATTATATCCTGGCAAGCGGGCACCAGACTAAAAGAAAAATGCTTAACGGGAAACCATATCCGGCGACGTATAATTACCTGTTATCCGCTGCCGATCTCAGAAAAGCAAGGGTGAGTTCATATAACCTGGAGTCAGGTGAAAATATCCGTCGCGACTCTGTGATATTGGGCGTACATGTTTATAATATGGAAAACGGGCACAAATCAGCGATAACCGATGTTTTACTCGACACCACATTAAACCGCCTGATGACATCATCGACCGATGCGACTATAAAAATGTGGAATATCGGGACCGGTGAGCTGATTGTGACCATGATCCCTGTTGACAAGGATAAAAGGATTTTCATCACCCCCGACAACTATTATTTTGCTCCAAAGAATTCTCTCGATGCCATTGGTTTCAAACAAGGTATTGGTTTTTATCCCACCGAACAATTTGATCTGAAATATAACCGGCCCGATATTGTACTGGAGCGGATGGGTTATTCCGACCCCGGACTGATTAAAGTTTACAGGAATGCATACGCCAAGAGGCTCAGAAAATCTGGATTCAGTGAGGAAATGTTCACTTCGGAATGGCATACACCTGAGATAAAGATACTCAATACCGGTGAATCAGGTTATACAACCGGGCAGCAGGAACTGAACCTGACAGTGCTGGGAACCGACAGCCGGTATAAGCTCGACAGGCTTAATGTATGGGTTAACGATGTTCCGGCCTTCGGAACCAACGGGATAACGCTCAGGGCTTTGCAGACAGATTCAATTGTGCAGAGCATTAATGTTCCGTTGTCGGTGGGACAAAACATGATCACCCTTTCATGCCTGAATGAAAAGGGTGTGGAGTCATTGAAGGAGTCTATGGAGATAATTTACGATCCCGATATCATGTTGAAACCCGACCTCTACCTGATTGCCCTCAGTGTTTCTGAATACAGCGATAACAGGTTTAATCTTCAGTATTCAGTAAAGGACGGCATGGATATCGCAGAAATGTTCCGGTCTGCCCAATCCTCAGGCAATGAATATGGAAGAATTATCATTGACACCCTCTTCAACAGGAGTGCTGTCAGGGAGAACTTTTTCATCCTGAAGGAGAAGCTTATGAACACAAAAGTCGATGACCAGGTAATAATGTTCGCCTCTGGTCACGGTTTACTGGATAAAAACCTTGATTTCTACTTTGCAACATGGGACATCGATTTCAGGCATCCGGAGATAAGAGGTATTTCGTTTGACGACATGGAAGATCTGCTCGACAGCATTCCGGCAAGGAAGAAGCTCCTGATGGTTGATGCCTGTCACAGCGGGGAAGTTGATAAGGAAAATGAACCAGGCCTGGTGGCTGTAAACAGAGAGAGGTCCGAAAATACTGCTGTCAGAGGCATTATCAGGGAGTACAACTTTCGCGATGTTGCAGACGGCACTGCCATTGAATCGGGAGCAAGCCTCGATAATTCGTTTGAACTGATGCAGGAACTCTTTACAGGGCTCGATAAAGGCACAGGAACGACTGTTATCTCTGCTGCCGCAGGAAAGGGATATGCCCTTGAATCAGATATGTGGAACAACGGTGTTTTTACATATACCATTCTGAACGGACTGAAAAACAAGGCTGCTGATAAGAACCGTGACAAAAAGATCACTGTCTCTGAATTAAAAGAGTATTCAATTAAAAAGGTTGTTGACCTGACCGATGGCAGGCAGAAGCCTACCGCACGAAGGGAGTCACTGGGATTGGACTGGAGGATATGGTAAAAGCGCTAATCGTATTTGATGGCTTTCACTGGTGTGATCCGGCTGATCAGCTTTGACGGAACAAGCAGCATGATCAGTATCACCGCCATTGTACCTGCGTTCAGCAGAATAAGGTGAACAATATCGAGGTTTACCGGTACTGTCTTAATATAATACGAAGAGGGATCAAGAGTTATAAATCCTGTCTTAAGCTGTAATAAAGCCAGCCCTATTCCGATAATATTGCCCCAGAGCAGACCCTTTGCAATCAGATAGGCTCCCTGGTATAAAAAGACTCTCCGTATAGTATTATCGTCGGAACCGAGCGCCTTGAGAACACCTATCATATTTGTTTTCTCGAGAATAAGTATTATCAGACCCGATATCATATTAAAGCCGGCTACGATAAGCATGAGCAGTATTATGATAAGTACATTAACATCCTGGAAATTAAGCCAGTCAAAGATCTGGGGGTATTTCTTCCTGATGCTTATGATCCTGAAATTCTCCTGTTCCTCCACTATCCTGTAACCGACGGCATCCTGTACCTTATCGTACATCTCATCGAGCCTGTCAAAATCTTTTATGAATATTTCAAATCCGCTTACCTGGTTGTTGTCCCAGTCGTTGAGCCTCTTTATATGCCCGATATCGCAGAAGACATACATCTTATCAAATTCTTCAAGACTCGTCTCATAAATGCCGCTGATGACAAACGGCCTCTGCCGGGGCGGATCCTGTACAAAAAACATCCTGATTGTATCTCCGATCCCCAGCCTGAGCATTTCTGTTATTTTCCTTGAAATGATCACCTTGTTGGTACGGACACTATCTGTCACTGTGAAAATATCTCCTTCAACAATACAACTCCTGAAATAGTCCCAGTCAAAATCGCTGCCCACACCCTTCAGCACAACACCCTGGATGTCCTCGTCCGTCTTGATTATTCCTGCTTTTGTTGCAAATACCTGGACATGCTTTATCCCCTCAATATTCCTGATCACCGGAATGAAATCCTGTCCTTCGCTGATTGGAGCCGTTTCGAGCGAAAAATTTGAGTCGAGGTTAACGATCTGGATATGAGAACCGAAGCCAACAACCTTTTCCCTGATCTGTTCCTTGAAACCGGTAAGTATAGCCACTGCAAGAATCATTACTGCAAGCCCCATGGCGATCCCGATAATTGCTATTACGTTTATCGGTTTCGAAAATGAGGTGCCTTTCGTCCGGCCTCTGATAAGACGTTGTGCTATAAAATATGGTAAATTCATTCAATCAATCCCGATTCAAATGTAGTAAAATCTCTTTGTCTCTTTCCGATTCTCCTGGTACCCTTATAATGTACATGCAAAAATAGGGACTAAAAAATTGCTAAATGCTTATGCCTGTGACTCAAAAGAAAAAATAATTTTAAATTAGCATAAAGAAACCTCAAATCATGAAACGACTATTTCCCTTACTGTCACTGATTATAATACTTACAGTTTCGTGCAATGGAACTGACAGGAAGCCCGTAACCGGGGCTGAGCAATTTGAAAAGATAAAGCCTCTGGTTGAAGGCAAAGCGGTTGGAATTGTTGCAAACCAGACATCAGTTGCCGGTGATGTGCACCTGGTCGACCTGCTTTTGAACAGGGGTGTGAATATTAAAAGGATATTTGCTCCGGAACATGGATTCCGCGATCTGGCCGATGCCGGCGAAACTATTAAAGACGGCATCGACGCAATAACAGGATTACCTGTCGTAAGCCTATACGGGTCGCACAGGAATGTGACCAGCGACGACCTCTCAGGAATTGACATTGTGATCTTTGACATACAGGATGTAGGAGTGAGGTTCTATACATACCTGGGAACCCTTCACTACCTGATGGAGGCCTGTGCTGAGAACAATGTTAAGGTCCTTGTACTTGACAGGCCGAATCCGAACGGTTATTATGTCGATGGGAATATTCTGGATACCGCATACAGTTCGTTCGTTGGTATGCACCCTGTGCCAATTGTACATGGGATGACAGTAGGCGAATATGCCCTGATG
>JAKLFN010000131.1 GCA_022711195.1 Bacteroidota bacterium | reverse complement strand
ACTGGCGCACTTCCGCAAAGAACAGGGATGGGAACGCGTGCAGACGCTGGCTGAAGACCCGCACGCCGTTCTGCTGCTGGTCAGCATTTCATTGAACTGCTCAACTTTATAGCCATGTCCGCCTGTAATAACAAGTATCCTTACGGGATTCGCCGGATTGGAACCCATTAATGTAATTGATGCAATTACAGCAAGGAAAACAGATGAGATAATATTTTTCATACTAAGTACAAACTAAATGCACGAAGGGCGGTATATTCAGTTTTGATTAATATGTTGTTATTTATTTCGGTGATACGTAATCTGTTCTCAAAACTCTGAATTCGGTGCGTCGGTTGATCTGGTGAGCGATCTCCTTTTGTTCATCTCCGGCAAGTGAGTTAATATATTGCTCCGACAGAGTTGCTCCGGTCTTAAGGAAAGGCGACTGTGCTGAGATAGCAGCGTCAACAACTTTCGGATTTGATTCACCATATCCTTTTGCAGACAATCTTTCTTGTTCAATACCCTTATCAATAAGGTACTGTACGACTGATTGTGCACGCTTCTGGGATAATTCCTGGTTATAGGCTTCCGTATCCCTCGAGTCGGTATGTGACATCAGCTCTATCGTAACATTCGGATTATCATTAAGAGTTTCAACAAGCTTATCAAGAGAAACCATCGATTCGGGCCGCAGATCCCACTTGTTGAAATCATAGAATATATTCGGCAATTCTATTGGCATATCGATTGCCGTCAGGTTAATTGTAACCATGAAATCCCGGCTCTTCTCCTGACCTTTTGTTGTTTCTTTTTCTTTTCCGTTCAGATAACCTCTTTTTGAAGCCAGGAAAATATAATCCACATCGGGTTTAAGTGAGAATTTAAAATCTCCTCCGGCTCCGGTCTCAGCCTGCAGGTTTGATCCGTCTGAGGCTATCAGCTGTACCGTTGATCCCTGGATGGCCGTCCCTGTCTTTTCATCTTTAACAAGTCCGGTTACACTGAATTTCAGCGGAGGGAACTCAAAAGAATAAAGTTCATCGTTTCCTCGTCCTTTACGGGTTGAGCTGAAAATCCCCTTCTCATTTTCATTTTCGAAGGCTATTCCGAAATCGTCTGCGGAGCTGTTGATTGGAGCTTTCATATTCTGTACCGTCCATGATCCGTCAGGTTGTGCTGTCGCCTTGAAGATGTCAAGTCCGCCCATTCCTATTAATCCGTCGGAAGAAAAATAGAGAGTGTTTTCATCTCTCATATAGGGAAACAGTTCATCGCCTGCTGTATTAATGTCAGGGCCAAGGTTTACCGGATCTGACCATGACTGGCCACCTGCAGTCCGGCTGACTTTCCAGATATCTTTTCCTCCAGATCCTCCATTAATATCAGATGCAAAATACAGGGTGAGTCCATCGGGTGACAAGGCCGGATGTGCTGCGACAAGCGAATCGCCCAGTATTTCAAGTTTTTCAGGTTCACTCCAGGTATCGCCGTTCTTTTTTGAGAACATAATAGAACAACCTTTTTCTTCGCGCTTTCCTGCTTCACACCTTGTAAAATACATTTCCCTGAATTCCGAAATGATGAAAGGGGTGCCATCTTCAAATTCACTGTTAATAACATCGGCAGGAACAGGTATACTCCACTTTGATTTCTTATCGAGCCTGCTCTCAAAAATATCCGTAAATCCCTGTCCGGTAGCCCCGTGGGTTTTATTTCCGGCAGCATCATCACGCGATGATGTGAAATAAACAACTCCGAAATCGTCACGTCCGAAGGCAGGACTGAAATCGGCTTCCTTAGAATTCAGTTCCTTTATTTCCTCAACAATATATGCATCCGGATTGCGCTGCCATTCAAGGGCAAGCTCACATGCACGTATCTCCTGGTCGGCTTTTGCATCTGCAGGGGCAACCTGCTTGTAATTCCTGAACTCCTCAATAGCCTGCTGGTATTTTCCGTTCTTTTTCAATGTTGATGCCAGCCCGAATTGTGCTTCTGGCCTTGAATAAGCTGATTTAACGGCAAGTTTGTACCATGTCTCAGCATTACGGGGATCATTTATAAGACGATAGCATTCGGCTATCATAAAAATATACTCAGCCCGTGACTCTTTATCTGCCTTTTTGGTCTTTGAATAAGTATTCTTGAACTCATCAATAGCATCGAAATATTCACCGGCATTATAGGCATCATAGGCCCGTTCACTTCTTCTGCCCTGGGCCGGTGTTTCCTGTAATGTAATAATAAATAATAAAATAAATAGGATTATATACCTTTTCATGACATCCTCTCCGATTTGACCATAAAAATAATTAAATAAATGAGAATGGTGTAAATAACAAACGGAAGGGACGGATAATTATTATTAATGTCTTGCAGGGCAATGATTGAAATACCCATACAATATGAGGGGCATTGAATTCAATGCCCCTGCAACATCAACCCTCAGGAAAGAATTCTAACGTGTGAACAGCAGTTCCCTGTATTTCGGAAGGGGCCAGATCTCATCATCAACTATCAGCTCGAGCTTATCGATATGATAACGGATTTCCTGCAAATAAGGTTTGACCTTCTTCTCATAGGTTACAGATTTTTTATAAGAGTCTTCGATGACATTTGCCTTCTTTCTTTCTTCAACCATCTGATTTACACCCTTTTCAATCTGAGAGATATGGTCTGAGATAGTGGTGATCATTTCTTTATGGATCAATGCCATCTTTTCATATTCTCCATCTCCAAAAACCTCTTTAAGTCCCTTCACATTATCAAGGAGAGTACTCATATACCTGATTGCCGTGGGAATTATGTGGTTGATAGCAAGGTCGCCAAGCACCCTGGCTTCTATCTGGACTTTCTTTGTGAATTTTTCATATTCGACTTCGCAGCGGCTCTCAAGTTCTTTTTCCGAAAAAATACCTGATCCGACGAGAACCTCTTTTCCGTTGGGATTCAGATAACATTTAATCGATTCGGGAACGCCTTTCAGGTTGCATAATCCCCTTTTTTCTGCTTCTGCATGCCATTCTTTTGAGTAGTTATCTCCCTCAAACAAAACTTTCCGCGATTCGATTATATACTTCTTGATAACCTGGAAAATTGCTTCATCCTTATTTCTTCCCTTTTTTATTATGTTTTCAACCTCTTTTTTGAAATTTTTAAGTTGATTAGCCACAGCAGCATTCAGGGCTATCATTGCGGCGCCGCAGTTTGCCGATGAGCCTACGGCCCTGAATTCAAACCTGTTTCCCGTAAATGCGAAGGGTGATGTACGGTTCCGGTCAGTATTGTCAAGAAGGATTTCCGGGATTTTACCGATCCCGAGTTTGAGCTCAGTTTTCTCGGCCGGGGTCATCTTCTTATCAGTCACCCTGCTCACAATATCTTCAAGCATATTGGTAAGATACGTACCCAGGAACACTGAAATTATTGCCGGTGGCGCTTCATGTCCGCCAAGCCTGTATGAATTTGATTCATTCATTACCGATGCCCGGATAATCTCATTGCTGTCGTTAACTGCTTTGATTACATTTACGAGGAAAGTCAGGAACTGAAGGTTTGATTTCGGATTCTTACCCGGCGAAAGCAGGTTGACTCCCGTATTTGTGGACAGTGACCAGTTGTTGTGTTTTCCCGAACCATTTATGCCTGCAAAGGGTTTTTCGTGGAAAAGAACTCTGAACTTGTGTTTTCTTGCAATTCGTCTCATCACATCCATCAGAAGCTGGTTGTGATCGACGGCAAGGTTAACCTCCTCATGAATCGGTGCACATTCAAACTGGTTGGGTGCAACTTCATTATGACGGGTTTTAACGGGTATCCCAAGCTTATATGCCTCACATTCAAAATCCCGGATAAAACACATTACTCTTTCGGGGATTGATCCGAAATAATGATCTGACAATTGCTGATCCTTTGATGACTGATGTCCCATAAGAGTTCTTTCAGCAAGCGACAGATCGGGACGTGCATAATATAATGCCTCGTCCACGAGAAAATACTCCTGTTCAAGTCCCAGTGTGGCAAAGACCTTGTTGACATCCTTATCAAAATACTGGCAGACTTCAACAGCAGCTTTATCAAGTTCCGATAGTGCTTTCAGAAGAGGAGCTTTGTAATCAAGAGCTTCTCCTGTATAGGAAACAAAAATTGTTGGTATACAAAGTGTTGTACCAACGATAAATACCGGAGATGAAACATCCCACGCGGTATATCCCCTTGCCTCGAAAGTATTTCTTATACCTCCGCTGGGAAAGCTTGAAGCATCAGGTTCGGACTGTACCAGGACATCACCAGAGAAATTTTCAACCATATGACCGTTGTCGCCCATTTCAAGAAATCCGTCATGCTTTTCAGCAGTGCCGTCGGTAAGCGGATGGAACCAGTGAGTGAAATGTGTGGCTCCATTCTCTATGGCCCAGGCCTTCAGACCTATCGCCACCTGCTGAGCCTCAATCCTTGTAAGGGATTTACCGTCAGTAATAGCTTTCTTTACCACCCGGAAAGCTTCCTGAGACAGATAATGTTCCATCTTATGAAGATTGAACACATGTGATCCAAAATACTTTGAAATATCCTTTGAAGGAGGAACTGTCACAACGGGTTCTCTTTTGAAAACCTCTTTAAGTGCACTGAATCTTAATTCTGCCATATTTCTGATTATTTTTCAGCAAAAATATATATTTTTCTTTATCACCCCCCCTATTTTTTATAGATATTTCAATATTCTCTTACTTTTTTTTCGATTACCCCTCTGTTTTTTGTATACTTCTGAAGAAATTACCTGTATTTTTTCAACATACCTTTATTTATACTGCGCTTTCAAAAAAATGAAGAAAAACCAGATTCAGGATAGTAATATCATGGCCGGGTTACCTGTACCCCGGTCAGGAAAACAAGGTGTATTACCCGTCTGGCATCCTGCTGTAATACATTATTATAAATATCCGCCGTAAAAAGCTCCCTTTTTAATATTGAAATTTGTTATATTTGTCGCCTGATTTTTAAAAAGTTCAAATTTATTAATTCATAAACAGCAGATTTAATGTCAGCCATTCAGTTTTTAAGGGAAAAAGCAGGTGTCTTTGTTGCAGCAATTATAGGTCTGTCACTCTTCCTTTTTGTAGTCAGTGATTTTTTCGGAGGAGGAAGAGGTCAGCGGTTACAGGCTAAAAAGTATTATCAGATCGGTGAAATTGCAGGAGAGTATATATCCTATCAGGACTTTGAAGAAAGGGTGCAGAGCATGATGGAAATATACAAATTATCAGGTTCATCATCTATTGATGAATCGACTGCAGAATCAATAAGGGAACAGGTATGGCAGCAGATGGTAAGGGAGCTTATTCAGGACAGGCAGTATAAGAAATTAGGTATAGGTGTAAGTACTGAAGAAACCGAGGAAATGATACTTGGCAATGATCCTCATCCCATTGTCCGGCAGCTGTTCACCGATCAGTCAACCGGCGCTTTCAATAAATCATTCCTTGTGAATTTCCTTAAACAGACGGAATCTGATGAGACAGCAAACAAATACTGGCTTTTCTTTGAAGATGAGATCGTAAATGAAAGGATGAGCGCCAAATACAATAACCTTGTGTCAAAAGGGCTTTATGTAACCTCAAAGCAGGCTGAATTTGACAAGATCATTTCCGGATCTACTGTGGATTTCAGTTATTTAATGAAGAATTATTCACAGGTACCCGATTCGGCTGTCACCATTACCCGGTCAGAAATTGAATCATATTACTCAAAAAATAAGGAACGCTTCCGTCGGACTGCTCTCAGAAACATTGAATATGTAGTATTTAATGTTACTCCTTCTGAAGAAGACATAAAGCAGACGGAGGACTGGATACTCAAGACCAGGGATGAATTTGCTACTGCTGCTGATCCTGTTCAGTTTATTAATCTGACTGCCGATTCGAGATATAACGGTTTCTTTGTACCTCTGACCGAAGTTCCTGAAAACCTGAAGGAATTTGTAAAAAAGGAAAACAAAACTGAAGTTTTTGGTCCCTACCAGGAAGATGGTTCATTCAAGATCGCAAAGCTTATCGAAGTTGCTGACAGACCTGATTCAGTTCATGCAAGACATATATTGTTGTCCCCTAATCAGACCAGGAATCTGCAGGCAGCAAAAACTGCAGCTGACAGTCTCGTCAGGCTTATCAGATCGGGATCAAAATTCGAAGTACTGGCCATGACAAATTCGGATGATCAG
>JAKLFN010000130.1 GCA_022711195.1 Bacteroidota bacterium | reverse complement strand
ATTACTGATTTTCGGGAACGAATGAATTAAGTGAAGTTTTTGCCATCTCGGCATACTTCTTTGCCTCTTCGGGCATTCCCATCCGTGAAAGATATCCGCTTAATGCAATACAATCTTCACTGAAGAAGAAAGGATCCTGATCCAGAAGCCGCTCATAAAGGTCCTTTGCCTTATCTATCTGTCCTTCCCTGAGAGCATTTTTAATATGTGCCAGTTCCACATAATCATATTCCATTATAAACTGATCTCCGGGTTTACGGTTCAGAAACTCGGGATAATTGCATACTCTCTGGTATTCCCTCGCCCTGTCGATCACCACGGGTATTGATGCATTGCCATCATCATCGATATGGGTAAGGAAGAGGTCGGTATAAATGCTCAGACCTTTTGAAACAAAGACCAGCCATTTGCTGTTTGGCGACCATGCGTGCCATGAATTAAGTGAATACATATTGCAATCCAGCATCCTGGCTTTCCCGCCTTTTGCAGGAGCTATATAAAGCCTGCTGTCTGGCATAAGGAGCATATAATTTTCGGCCTGGCACCAGACAATCCATTTGCCATCGGGAGAGACAGCCGGGAAGTAATTGCTCTTTCCGTTTCCCGAAGCTCCTTTTACGGGCTCTGCAACACCACCCTTACCGTTATTGAAGGGTATTCTGTAAAGGTCATATTTAAACGGGATTTCCCTCTTTTCGAACTTATCAAGCATTTCAGGATCTTCCACTGTAAGCTTATACAGATTATCTTCCCTCGGCAGGGCCGGTGCCCTGGAAAAAATGATCTCCTTCCCGTCAGGCGTCCAGAATGCGTTGCTCTGTACATAATCATCAAGATTGGCCCCGGGAAGCTCCTGCAATGTATTTAACTTACGGTCATAAACAGCCAGGCTGCCGTTCACAGGAAAGAAAAGCAGAGAATATGCAAAGCTCTCAGGCCTGTTCAATGACGGATTCTTTGTTACAATACGGTCTTTAACCGTTGTTACAATAAATCTTCCGTCGGGAGAAATTTTTGAAAAAAGTCCGAAAGTGCTGCGCTTTTCAATTTTCGACCAAGACATATATACCTCCTGATCGAATAAAAGTGTATCATTTATATCAGAGATAAAAAAGCCACCCTTATCCCTGCGGCCCGCATCAAGATCGAGCCCGATCGTTTTTCCGTCGGAACTGAATGAATGACAATTACCACATACGGGAAATCCTTTCATAGCTATATGAGGAGGACTATCGCTACCGACATCCACCAGGATATAATTCATACGATCGAGTTGCTTTTCAGCAATCTCAAAAGGTATAGGCATCTGCCGGAAAAGAATGGGAGCGCCGACACTATCCCTGCTTATCCTGAAGGTGATCCTGTCCGCGATCTTTTTATTTCCCGGTTTATTGACCCGGAAATGAATCTTTAAATCTCCTGACATCAGTTTCAGACTATCCCACAGGGATTTTGCCGGGGTCCATGTAGTAAGTTTTGTATAATCTTTTGTTGTAAAGTTATTTTCCGCTGTCGTCAGAGTTAATTCCCATTCACCTTCATAATCCGATTCGTTTACCCATTCAAAGGAGGGAGCAGGGAATTCCGGGGGAAAGAGGGCATTGTTAAACGGATACCTTACTGACAAGAGATCTGATGAATCTTTCTTTTTTAAGAAGATAAGTATTATTGCTGCCACAACAGCAATAATGACAACAAGTATTACAACTTTAAGCCTTTTCATCAAAAGCCTAAATTAGCAAAATTTAAGATATTTCCTTTTCAGGCTTTAAATTTCCCGGTATCGACCCATTCATTCTTAAGGAGTGACCACCAGTCGACAGCCAGTCCGTTCAGAACATAATCATAAGGCAGCCATCCGTATCCTGCCTCTCCCCAGTCCTTCCCCCATGAATTGCGTATCAGAAAAGCACCCGGCTTTGAGTTTTTGATTACCATTTTATCGTCATATCCGGCAGCAACGACTGCATGGCCGCCGAGGATCTTGTCTCCGGTACCCGGGAATGGTATCTGCCCTGTCTTCTCAGCTTCATCAATACAGCTGTAAACAGTGAATCCGAACATTGAGGGCAGGTCGCCTTTAAGATTTGTCTTTATCCTTTCCAGCAGGTCTGTTTTTTTAGTTTCGGGAGGATCAAGCCTGTAATAAGTGATGGATTTATAGTTCTGTGCAAAAGAATAACAGAATGCTGTCGGTTCTTTATCGAAATCGTCTATCTTATATGGCCAGTATTCTTCCGGAGGTACACCAAAGAGTACCATAGCTCCCATCGTATTTCTCAGGAATGCTCCGTTATCACCTGTTTCATGCATGAGGTTCCGTGTTACCTTATAAAGGAATAATCGTGAAGCATCAATATATTTCTGGTAAGCTCTTCTCTCGAAATATTCGACAAGAGCAACACCTGCATTAGCCGTGCATGATCCGAGAGATCCCTGATTCTCAACCGGCGAAAAATATTCTCTGAGGTCGACTTTCTGAGGTAGTTTTACCTTTACCGGTTTATCAACGCCGACCTTTACAAGCATTTCCTTTACCGATTCCTTCTGACCAGCCTGTTTAAGTTTTTCGGGAACTACATCATTATTCACTGTAAGATCCCGGAAATCGGGATAGTCAGGCAACCATCCCATACCAAATTTGTTGGACAATCCATTCATGTTTAAGCAAGATTTAATTGATTGAAAATTATTTTATGACTTCCACTCTGTCACCAGACCATCTATTGCACCGGTAACTGTTCGGGCATTTTTGCTGATAATGGCAGCTCCGAGAGTAACAACTGCGGCTGCTATATTTATACCTTTCTGGATATTTTTTATTGAGTTGATATTATCTTTGATATCCTTCGAGATTTCACTGATCTTCTCTAATGAAGCTTTTACTTCATCCATTACAAGTATGGTTGAAAATGCCAGTATATCTTCACCATAATTCATTATTGACCATTGCAGGTTTCCCAGTCTCTGGTTATCTTCTTTCGGAAGTTCCTTCCAGTTAGTATACCGGAAATCTCCTATTGCCTGAGCCATTCCGAGGAAATAGCCGGCCAGCTCATTAGCCTGTTTTGAGGTTAAATTAGCCATTAATTTAATCTTTGAGTTTATTGAATTCCGAAATTATTTCCTGTATATCACATGCATATCCTGACAGCTGAACCGCCAGATCCCTGACAGTGATCTTATTCCTGTTATTATAAAGCTCCTGGTGTCCTTCAGAAATACTTTTAAGGCTTCGGGCAAATGCATCCATCTGATCCTGCAGGGTAACGATACCTGCGATCTGATCGTAGTAGTCTCCCACAGCTTTTCCCTTTTCATAGTCGCTTAAAGTATTACCCATTTTCATCCCAATATAAAAATCAAAAAGTTTTTCTTTCTTAAAATCCAGTTCGCTTTTTAGATTCTCCTGAATGATGAAACGGAGCTTCTCCAGTAAAACCTGAACCGGATCGTTAGCTTCGCCGATATACTGTTTTATCTTATTTCTCCTGAAGATATCAGTTGTTGCTTTCAGCAGGATTCCTGACAGATTCGAGTATGCCTCCACCTGATCATCATTTATTTCTATCTTACCAAATTCACCCCTGACCAGAGAGGTCTCCAGGGATCTGAAATTATAAGCAGTAAGCTTGTTGGCGGAAAGATTCGACAATCCGGTGAAATAGGACTTCAGAGAATTATAAATCTTTTCTGTGATCTGGTCGGCTTTCTTATAGTCTTTACAATCGCATTCCGTTTGCCTTTTGATCTCGAAATTCCTGACCGATTCTAATTCGCAGCGGTCCAGGCAATGTTGCTGAAAGCTGTAACCTATCTCTTCGAATTTTCTGATGCCGTCAACAGATGCGGATGAATATTCATTTACAGAACGAAGAGAAGCACAACCGCTGAAGATCATCGACATTATAATCAAAGATAAACCCGGAGCTGACCAAAATTTCTTCATAGACGCGCTTTTAAACAAATTTACTATTTGTTTATACCAAAGTCAATATTTTTTAATTTTCAGTAGTAAATTGCATAAAAAAATATTCCATGGAAGATGAAAAGCTATTCAAAGGATTTAATCCGGATTTTCTGGTCGATGACAAGGTAAAACAGAAAGTATCACTTCCATCTCTTCAGAAAAAGAAAAAAGCCGAACTTGCACCTGTAAAGTATAATGACAGCCTGAAGATTGATTATCTGAATTATAGTGTCCAGTTATCAGGTTCCAGGAAGTTCCCGATATTCACTGCCACCAATATTGACGGAAAACTCTTCAAATCTGCCCCGCGTCCCAAAACCTGGAAAATTGATGAACGGGTAAAACTATATCAGTGGGGGGAAGACCTGTATGAAGCAAAGAAGAGTGATTTCGATAAAGGTCATATGACAAAACGTGAGGATGTTCAATGGGGTGAAACAACAGATATTGCTAAGAAAGCAGCTTACTCAACATTCTACTATACAAATGCAGTTCCGCAACATAAGGATCTGAACCAGGAAATCTGGAAAAATCTCGAAGACTATATACTTCATACTGAAACAAGGAAAAAATCCATGAAGGTCTGTGTGTTTACCGGTCCGGTTCTCAGAAAGGATGATCCGGAGTTTGTGACTCCTGTAAACGGTGAAAAAATAAAACTCCCTACAATTTTCTGGAAAGTGGTTATCTATCCGAAGAACGACGGAAAACTCTACAGGGTTGGATTTCTTATGAGCCAGAAAAGACTGCTTACCGAAGATGGGATTATAAAGCCACTTTTGAAGGCGGGACCCGCTGCCACGGATGGGCCATTCAGTGATTTTGAGGATGCTGGGACTTACCAGGTGAATATTTCCCTTATAGAACGTCTTACTGATCTGAAAATGCCAAAGGCTGTCGATCCGTATAAAGACGACCGGAGCAGAAAACTTGTACTGAAGGAAATAGATATCAAACCCGGATTTTCACCCAGAGCTTATCCGGAACAAAAGCCGGCATTCTCAATCAGGAACATAGTTTTGTAAAAGAGTCGTTCACCTGACAGGGTCCGGAATTGAACTTTGCCCGACCATTTCGCTTTCATTCATATAATAATATCTACCCCAGGCGATCTTATTCCTGAATGTCTCATCTTTCATTATCAGTTCATCCAGAAGCTGACAGGTCGACTCATTTGAGAAGAGCTTAAAGCAGATATCACAGATAGCTTCATTCATATACTTACCGGGTAGTATATTCGAATGACCATGTTCAGTAAGGAGGTCGATCAGTATCCTGGGCCCGAAAGTACGTATTGCATGAAGAATATAATTCGATTCCGCACGAATGAAAATTTCCTGAATCGTCTCTTTCCCAAGATTACCCAGGAAAAGAGGGGTGAATGATGGCATAGTTATCGGAGGACCTATGCATGCTATGACTTTGCCATTCGGAAAGATCACCGGGAAACTTGCCATCGGGCAAGCATATGGAGGAGGCACTGGTGACAGATTGCATTCCCTGATTTCTAAATTCCTGCCTGCTCTTCCAACGGGAAGAATATATGAAGTACTGATATTTTCCCTGTCAGTGATTTCAAGAATATTATCAATAAGTCTGAGATATTCAGGGTCCTTATCACTTTCTGTTGCAACAGCGATATTATATAGTTTGCCAAGCTTCTTTGCTGCCCAGACAGCATTACTTATATTCCTGAAAGGAATTGAGATCTGGTGAGACTTATCCGTACTAACCGAGATCATATTTATTGATGAACACAATTTCAGTACCCTTAATGCCTCCTCCCTTGTAGATGCCCAGAACGCGTTACTTACAACCGATACAATAAATCCCAGATTGAATGCATAATCCGCTATCCTGATCAGATGATCCATATTATAGAAGGGCTCCCCGCCTGTCAATGAAATACCGATTACCCATCCATCCCTGAAGTCTCTCAATTGTTCAAGCCACTCAAATGCTGAAGTTATTTTCATTTCTTCTCTCCTGCGGGGACCGGCTTCAACAATACAATGGGGACAGGCAATGGTGCACTTGTATGTAAGCATCATTCCTACATTACTCAGGAAGGGAACTTCAACATCTTGTTTATCTGCCATATAAAATCACATCATACCCTTTGGCGTCAGTACTATTTCAAATTTACGGTGATCAATTTCTGCTCTCCTTAACAGGATCCACGGGATCGGTATTCCTACAAGCCATATATCCGGAACGATCCTGTCAGCAATAACCTGAAGTCCTGATTTTGCAAGGTCA
>JAKLFN010000013.1 GCA_022711195.1 Bacteroidota bacterium | reverse complement strand
TTGAGGGATACTCGGGTAGGGCTTTCTTCATTCCAACTTGACTCAATAAGTACAATAGAATATTGTTAGTTTAGTCTAGGATTGTGAGGGAAAAGTATGTCGTCTTCTTTGAAATTGAGCAATGTTAAGAATCTTAATGATCCTGATTATATAAACAATAATTTTATAGTACTCTGTACAACCAGGGGGATCATCAAGAAAACATCGCTCGAAGCTTACTCAAGACCGCGCGCCAACGGAGTAAATGCCATCACTGTGAGGGAGGGCGATGAACTGCTTGAGGCCAGGATGACAAACGGCAATCACCAGATAATGCTCGCTGTACGCTCAGGTCGTGCAATACGATTCCCTGAGTCAGCGGTCAGGCCTATGGGAAGAACAGCATCAGGAGTCAGAGGCATCAGGCTGGCAGGCGAGAAGAAAGATATTGTTATCGGGATGATTACCATCGAAAACAAAGAGAAAGAGGTGCTGGTTGTTTCAGAGAACGGATATGGAAAACGCTCCGATATCGATGAATACAGGATCACTAACCGCGGAGGAAAAGGAGTAAAAACAATCAACATCACTGATAAAACAGGCGTACTCATAGCTCTAAAGGATGTGACTGACAGTTATGATCTTATGATAATCACACAGTTCGGGAATGTCCTGAGGAGCCCTGTTTCGGCATTAAGGATAATGGGACGTGCAACACAGGGTGTAAGGTTAATAAACCTTAAGGACAATGATACAATAGCATCTGTTGCCTGTGTGGAAGTGAGTGACGAGGAAGCGGAAAATGCCGAAAATGCTCCTGATAATGAAAATAATAGTGCCAACAGAGAAAATGGCAAAGAATTTGATGATTAAATTGTAATGTTATAAATTTGAAGCGTTTTATGTCATTAAACAAATTAAAAATTAAAAGTATAATCATGAAAAGACTATTTCTGCTTTTTGCGGTAATTATTATTTCGCTTGGAGCATTGGCACAAAAGGGCAAAGTTACCTCGGCCCAGAGCTTTATTGATCAGGGTATGCTTGACAAAGCTAAAGAAGCTATAGATCAGGCGCTTGTAAATGAGAAATCAAAGATCTGGCCAAATACTTATTTTGTTAAGGGAAAACTCTGCCAGGCAATATTCCAGGCCGATAATCCAAAATACAATGCATATTATAGTGATCCGCTCGCCGAAGCATATGCATCGTACGAAAAAGCAATGGAACTCGATCCTAAGGGCGGAACAAAAAAGAAGATCATCGCAGGTATGGTATATAATTCACTTGCAGGAGACCTTTATGCACAGGGTAGCAAGAAATTTGAAGCCGGCGACTATCAGGGTGCCTATAAAGCATTTGCCAACCAGATCATTATCAACCAGAGCGAACTTTTTGCAGGAGGGATCGATACACCTATGTTCTTCAACGCAGGCCTCGCTGCACAAAACGCCGGCAAATACACTGAAGCTATTAAGTATTATGAAAAGTGCGGTGAACTTAAATACCAGGGAATAACACCTTATTACCAGATATACCAGTGTATTCTTGCACAGGGCGACACGGTGAAAGCAGAAAAATACCTGCTCGACCTGCCCGGTAAATTTCCGGATGACAATACTGTTAATTTTCAGCTCGCTGACCTTTATCTGAAAAGCAACCAGCCCGATAATGCACTCAAATATCTGAACATAGCAAAACAGAGCGATCCTGAGAATTACAGCCTCTGGTTCGCAACAGGTATAACATACCTTAACCAGTTTAAATATGACGAGGCAATAAAAGAACTCAAAAGAGCTCTCGAACTTAAATCAGACCAGGGCGAAGCTCACTACGCACTCGGAGCAGCATACATAAACAAGGCTAACGATATGATCAATACTGCCAACAAAATGTATGACGTTAAGATGACTGCCGACCAGCTCAAGAAAATGGACGCAATGATAGAGGAGGCATCAGCACTTTATCCGCTTGCTCTTCCATGCATGCAGAAAGCCAATGAACTTAATCCTAATGATAAATTCACCATGATGAGCCTTAAAGAACTCTATTACAGGCTTAAAATGACCGACCAGTACAACGAGATCAAGAATAAGCTTGATGCTATGGAGCAGAAATAATCCATTTCCAATATAAAAAAGGAGGGATGCCTTAAATGACATCCCTCTTTTATTTTTACTATTTCCAGATCAACCGGGCAGGGAAGGGAAATAATTATAACAGGTTACTGTTAAATTGATTAATATAATTTCTATTTGACATAATATTAATTATAGGCAAAATATGGATATTGGTCCAACTTACCCCGGTTACATCCACAGATCCCTCAGTTAACCTTTTCGTACTTCGTCCTTAATCCTCTGAATATGCCCGCGGCCCAAACCTTTCACCTCACAGCCAAGCTGGAAATACTTTCTGATCTTTTCATCAGATAGAATCCCGAAGCAATCGATTATTGCGGCCGGACGTCCTATTGTCCTTACGACCTTTTCCGGGTCAAGATCAAGATATGCCTTATGAGGAACTGCAAATATTACAGCCTGCGAATCTTTAAGGGCTTTATCAATATCCTGCTGTATCCTTATTTCTTTCAGCTTCTCCTGGTTGCGGAAAAACCTGGCCTTGCTTTCTCCAACAGCCGGATATGTGTCCTGCTGCTCAAATTCCCACCAATGTTCCACATACGGATCATGAACCCTGATTTCGGCGCCCATTTCTGCGAGCTTGCGGATAACGATTTCTGAACCGCTGTATCGTGTGTCGCCTACATCTTCACGGTATGCAGCGCCCAGTACCAGAATATCTGCCGCGGCTATCGGTTGTCCCATGTTACGCAGAGCATCCCTGGTAAGCTGACCCACATGAAGCCCGCGGGTATCATTTATATCTATAGCCTGCGGGGTGATTTTAAATATATCATCCTCAAAACCAAGTATATGCTTGTACGCCCATATTCCCAGGCCGCCATCTTTAGGCAGACAATATCCTCCAATTCCAGGTCCTGGAAAGATCATATTACTATGCGTCGGGCGGACTTTTATTGCCTTGATCACTTTAACCAGATCTACTCCGTTCTTTTCTGCGAAGATGCTCCATTCGTCGAGGAATGCAAGTATTGTGGCCCTGTAACTGTTCTCTACGATCTTGGCGGTCTCCGATTCTATCGGCCTGTCCATGACAGTTAATGGGAACTTCTCTGTATTAAGTACTTCATTCAGAAACTTCACAACTCTCTCACGGGCTTCCTGGTTTATTCCGCTGCATACTCTCCAGAAGTCACGGATACTTGCCACATAATTCCTTCCCGGCATCACTCTTTCATAACTGTGTGCCAGCAACGGATCCGATTCAATACCTCTTTTCCTGAAAGCCTTCTTCATTATCGGGTATGCAACCTGCTCTGTTGTTCCCGGTGCTACCGTGGTTTCTATAAGTACCAGAGCTTTTGGAGGGATGTGTTCCGCGATTACACCCAGCGATGCTTCCAGGGCTGCCATGTCGGTTTGTCCCGACCTTACATTCCCCAGCTCCTCCTTTATATAGTCGCACTGCACATCCACAACCACTACGTCGGCAAGCTTAAGGACTTCATAAGTATATGTTGCTATCAGCGTCTTTTTATCATTGACGCATCTCGCTATCATAGGTTCTACCTCAGGATCTTCGGCTTTTACAGGAGATATTCCCCTGTTCAGTAATGGTATCTTCCAGAAGCTTCTCGGGCTGGGTCTCTGCATGCCGATGACAAATTTCGATGACTTTCCGGCCTTATCAACCGTGTCGGCGACAATCGCTGCCATTACCGCGCCTACAAATCCTATACCGATAACAACTACGATCTCACGGCCGGAAGTCCTCTCGGCTTCAATACGCATCCTAAGCTTTTCAAACTCTGCTTTATAATCTTCATCCTTAGGAAGTTGGAATTTCTCACCTGAAGGACTTATTGAAAACATTTCATTCATACTTACAAATTATTTATCCAGGATTATTAAAAGAAACCAAAGATAATAAACATAAATTAAGGGATACAAATTCTGGTTATATTTGCTATTCCCTGAAAATAAATCATGAAAACTACATCTGATACTCTTTTCACCCCTTTCAAACTAGGGCCTTTAACAATTAGGAACAGGACAATCCGGGCCGCAGCATTTGAAGGGATGTGTCCCGGAAATATGCCATCCGACGATCTGCTAAACTATCATCGATCTGTTGCTGCCGGTGGCATCGGCATGACGACTGTTGCCTATGCGGCAGTTGAACGGTCAGGGCTCTCCTTTCCCCATCAGCTTTGGCTCAGAAAAGAATCTGTTCCGCTGTTAAGAAAGATCACTGATGCTGTTCATAATGAAGGTGCGGCATGTTCAATCCAGATAGGGCATTGCGGTAATATGTCGAAAGGCTCAATAGCAGGAAGAATGCCTCTTGCACCTTCGGCCGGGATAAATCTATATGTACCGACTTTTACCCACAGGATGACTCTTTCCGATATTGAATCTGTCGTGAAATCATTTGGAACTGCGGTCAGACTGGCACGCGAATCAGGATTCGATGCAGTGGAAGTTCATGCCGGACATGGGTATCTGATAAGCCAGTTTATATCACCCTATACCAACCGCAGAAAGGACTCCTTTGGGGGATCGCTTGAAAACAGAACCAGGTTCATGAGTATGGTCATGAAGGAAGTCAGGAATGTTGCCGGAAATGATCTGGCTGTTCTCGTAAAAACCAATATGAACGATGGATTCAGCAGTGGCACCGGTACTGAGGAATGCCTCCAGGTAGCAAAGATACTCGAGAATGCCGGAGCCGACGCACTGGTTCTGAGCGGCGGATTCGTCAGCAAGGCACCGATGTATGTAATGCATGGAAAGATGCCTATCAGGGTCTTCGCTCATTATATCGATGAGAAGCTGATGAGCTTCTTTGTCAGACTCATCGGAGACTTCCTGGTCAGGGAGGTTCCTTTCACTGAAGGCTATTTTCTGGATAATGCTCTGAAATTCAGGAATTCACTGAAAATTCCACTAGTATATGTCGGTGGGCTTCTTTCGCGTGAGAAAATTGATGAGGTTCTGCAACAAGGCTTTGAAATGGTTGCACTGGCACGGGCGCTTATTAAGGATCCCGACTTCGTCAACAAGCTGAAGAGCAACGAACTGTCACGCTCTGAATGTGATATATGCAATTATTGCATAGCGGTGATGTACAGCCGGAAAGCTGCTTGCATAATGAACGATGATTCAATACCTCAGAAAGTGAAAGACATGATGCCTGAAACAAATGGAATCAGCTGATAAATATGCACTTGTCACCGGTGCATCGTCGGGTATTGGATGGCATTTTTCTGAAGAGCTTGCGCGAAGAGGCTATTCTGTCATTGCAATCAGCAACCAGCCTGACAGGCTTGCCGCACTTAAATCGAACCTCGAAGGACAATATCCGGTAACCGTCAGGATACTCGACACCGGGCTCGACCGGGCAGAATCGCCGGAGACAGTAATCAGGTTCTGCAGTGATAACAATATTGAACCGGAAGTCGTGGTTAACAATGCAGGAATGTTTTTTTTCGGGGAGATCACGACTATTGATCATGAAAGAATGAGATCAATGCTTAATCTCCACATGCTCACTCCTGCCCTGCTCTGCCGGCATTTTGGCCGACAGATGGCACGGAAAGGATGCGGATATATTCTCAATGTATCGTCGATTACAACTGTAATGCCCTACCCGGGTATATCAGTATATGCTCCAACCAAAGCTTTTCTCAGGCACTTTTCCAGGTCGTTCAGAACCGAAATGAAACTTGATAATGTCAATGTAACCTGTCTTATCCCGGGAGCTACCGACACATCACTTTATGATAAAGGAAGTTTAAATATATCACTATTAAGAAAACTGGGTCTTCTGAAGAAACCGGAGGATGTGGCCAGATCAGGAATAAACGCTTTATTCGCAAAACGTGCTGAATATATACCAGGAATTATAAATAAACTGGCTCTCTTTATCATTCCTGTAATACCCCGGTTCGTTATCGAATATATAACCAGGAATACAACCATTATCAGGAAGAAGAAAGATATATCTAATTAATCTTCAGCATCTTGTAAGTTATTCTGCTGGCACCGATCCTGTTGCTTGCAGAGATCGTGTAGAAGTACAATCCCGGATCTGCCGGCAGGCTGGCTGCTGTGTACCCGTTCCATTCAACCAGGTAAGAGCCTGCATTCCTGTATGCATCTTCCAGTACGTATACCTGTCTTCCTGTGGAATTATAAATGGTGATATTAACATGTGCGTAAGAGTTCAGCTTATATTGCACTGTTGTCGATACTGAAAATGGATTTGGATAGTTAGGAAACAGTGTCAGCAGGTCTGATGATTTCCCCGGGGAGAAAAGCTTATCATCGGCGCCCGGTGAGCCTCCTGCCAGGTGCGAGGTGCGCCATGATTCCGGGTCATTCTGTTCTCCGGCAGGATCATATTCTTTGGGGACCAGCGATTTGCCTTCCCCGTCTGCAGCTTCAGGCCAACCGTCGTGATCGTCGTAAAGAAACGAACAGATAGTATCCCTGGCACTGGTCAGCATTACAATTGTATCGCCGCCGTTATTAAGATGTCCGTCATAAGAGGCATAAGGCCAGAAACCATATCTTTCCCTGAAGTGCCTGCTGCTGGAGGCGAGGACAATAAACTCGCCCGGGCCGATAGGCTGATCTTCCCTGAATGTATAGCTGATCCCCTCTGTGAAACGGACTCCACGCATATTGAGTGTTGCTGTTCCCGTATTCTTTAACTCAATGAACTCAAGCTCCTGGTTATCAACATTACCCATGTCGAGTGGATGGTAATGTATTTCTGTAATCTTTATATCATTATAATCAGATGCAAAGAGTATATATTCTTCTGCCGTTGCGCTCCATGTGCCGGATGAGAAACACCTGGCCCTGATATGTGCTGATTTGCTGAATGTTACCGGGCCTGAATACTGAATTGCAGACGGCGAAATCATAGGTGTGCCCTGCCAGATCACCGGATCGCTGCCATCAATAGTATAGTAAATTGAACCACTTCCTGCACTCATGGCAAGTATGTGATCTGGGGAGAGTGTCAGGACAGGTGCATCTATTGAAGGGAAGAGTCCTGCAGCCCGCAGGCTGGCAATAAATGACTGTGTCCGGTTTGGAAAATAAGTGTTCATGATATAATCCATCTGGGGCTGCCAGAAGCTTTCTTTTGTATATAATTCATAAGGTGCTGTCTGCCACCGGTGTACGTCTCTCCTGTAGTCGCCCCATCGGGCTGATTCGGCATGAACAGCCTTGTCGATCTGGTTTGCCCGCCATAACCACCGGTCTGCTGCTGCCGAAGAAGTCAGCACACCTCCGTTGAAACAATGCTTCTGTACCCTGTCGGCAAATAACCTGCGAAACTCCTCATTCTCACGCATCTTCTGAAAAACCCGGCTCGGGCAGTTATTATTATTCTCCGAAAGGATGTTTGCATCAACTCCTTCAACCATGTGTTCACCGTCCCAGCAGAAGAACTCAAAACCCCTGAAAGGATCAATCCTGTTCCGTATTGCCACCCAGTTATGATGATCCCAGTCCCAGTTGCCTCCATAGAAATTCAGAAGCATAAAATCGGCGAGGTTTACAACATTAACGTATGGCTCAATCGCCGGATTTGATGTACCATCTGGCAACTTTCCCTGGATTCGCTTGTATGCCTCATTGGTGGCAAGTCCTGCATTTGCAAGCGACATCATTGTATTCCAGGCAAGGATATCTCCGTCGGCTACTTCAGAATAATCCTTTATGACGTCATAATCCTCTTCATCCCCTCCCATGTATCTTTCAGCAAAGTCCTTGTCGAGCCGCTCTGAAGGATTATATATTCCCCAGTACAAACCATTTATGAACAGATGTACGAAGAATCCGTTGCTGGCTAAATGTCCCATGGCTGCCTGTGTATCCTTTGTCCACCGGTCTCTGAGGTATTGTGCCATTGCTCTTTCACTTTGACTCCAGTGGATCCATGTATTTCCGAATCCGGCACGAAGAATTACTGAGTTATGGACCGAATCAGCACCCGTACCGAATAGCGGATATTCAAGTTTTGCCGGTCCGTAGGCGCTCTTGAAAGTAAGGCGGAAAGAATGCTTTGGCGATTTTTCTGCTCTCCGGCCGTGATTACCCTGTAATTCGACCGCACAATCAGCCTGATAAGATACTCTGTTCCCGGAATCAAAATATTCAAACGAAACAGGCCGCTCCCATCCATATCCTGTCCCATTGGTTGTATTGGTAAGAGGCGGACCGGTATAAATATAAATCCCTCCCGTGAGAGGATCAGTGCTCTTTAAAAAAAGGTTGTCAGGTTCAGTAGCCAGTGAGATGACAGGAAGGTCAAGTAATCCTGCTTTCACTGAATCGGCGAATCCTGGTATTGCCATGAGCTCCGGATCCATTTCATAATCAGCCACTGCTGTCCCGGAGATTCCGGTATAGGGTCCCCATGCTGCAGGATAACCCTCCGGATTATTGGGCTGTCTGATAACGTCATCCAGAAATAAGTAAGTACATGTGGCAACCTTGCCAGGCTGGTTATCCTTTATTTCCACGGCCCTGATTACCGATTGTGAGTCAATATATAAAGGTGAAGTATATAGTGTTCCGTTTGAAAGACCCGGCGCACTTCCGTCAGTGGTATAATAAACAGATGAACCTGGACTTATCCGGCTGATAGTCAATGTGAAAGGAGAATCATAAAAACCGTGCTTGTGACTGAAAAGGGGTTGTGAATCAGCCGTCCCGGAAGAAAAAACAATCAGGAATATGATAATAAGCGGATCCCGATATAATCCGGAAGAGAATAAATAACGAAAAACATTATGGGGAAACTTCATAATTAACTTTCGTGGAAAACAAAACACTATTCAAACGCATAAAAATAATATAATCAAAGATGCCATGCGCAGGATAAATCATGCATTTTGTAAATTGTTATGTACACTCTTCGTTTTTTTTCACCGGGGAAATTATCTTTAAGGTCTTATTAAGACACTCATATATGAATAAACTTGTATTATTTATCACATTATCCTTCCTGTTATCATCATGTGCAGGCCAGGACAAGAACAAAATCTATGAATTTCGCAATTATGGCCGGACAGGTATTTATGAAGATCATGAGCTCATGAAACAATGGCCTGCTGAAGGCCCGAAGGAGATCCTTGCCATTGAAAATATCGGAAATGGATTTGTTTCACCTGTATTTACTGATGATGGATTTTTCATCACAGGTGAAGTTGATTCAATGTCGATTCTCTTCAGCTTCAACCTTAAAGGAGAGAAGCTCTGGCAGACAACTCTCGGAAGAGAATGGCTGGCAGGCGGATATCCCGGATCAAGATGCACACCAACAGTCGCTGGAAATCTTATTTACGCAGGTACAGGCATGGGAAACCTCTACTGTGTAAACAGGAAGGACGGAAAAGTAATATGGTCAAAGGAACTGAAAGATGATTTCGATGGAGCGACACCTCTGCATGGTTACTCCGAAGCACCACTGATCGATGGTGATAAAATATTCTGGACTCCCGGCGGAAAGAAACATAATGTAGTGGCGCTCAACAGGTTTACAGGCAGCCTGATATGGTCGAACAAAGGCTTTGGTGAACCTTCAGCCTATAATCCCGGGAAGGTAATCACACTGCCTTCCAGAAAAATACTGGTTACATTCTCAATGTACCATATGCTGGGTTTTGACACTGAAACAGGTCAGTTATTGTGGTCACACGAACAGGATAATTATCCTATTGAAAAAAGAGGCCCCGGTTACGGAGACACTCACAGTAATGCAATTATATATGAAAACGGTACTATCTGGTATGCTGAAGGTGACGGAAATTGCGGGGTAAGACTGGATCTCTCGCCCGATGGAACAAAAATCACCGAGGTGTGGAGGAACAAGGGATTCGACTCCTATATGGGTGGCGTGGTAAAATCGGGCAATTATATGTATTGCGGCGCGGTTGCCAGGCCACAGCTTGTCTCTATTGATGCTGTGTCGGGCCAGCTTGTTGATTCCCTGAAGACTGCAACCGGGGTTGTAATTATGGCCGACGATATGCTCTATTATTATAACCAGAAGGGCGAAATGATGCTCCTAAGTATTAATAATGGCAAAATGCAGGTTGTCAGTACGTTCAGAATAAAAAAAGGGACGCTCCAGCATTTCTCGCATCCTGTCATAAACAAAGGGATACTTTGGCAGCGCCATGGCAAGGTACTCCTGGCTTATAATATTAAAAACCAGTAAGATGGCAACTATAAAAAAATCGACACTGGCTTTTCTTTCCGACCTTAAAAAACATAATGAAAGGGAGTGGTTCAATCTCAACCGCAGCAGATATACAGAAGCAAAGACTGATTTTGAAACCTTTGTCCAGGCCCTGATCGATGAAATTATTAAGTTCGATCCGATACTGAAAGGTCTTGAAGCAAAAACCTGCATGTACAGGATCAACCGTGATATAAGGTTCTCCAACGATAAGACTATTTATAAGACCCACATGGGAGCCTTTATTGTAAAAGGGGGCAAAAAGAATGGCGACAAGTTCGCGGGATACTATATACACGTTGAGCCGGGCAATAACAGCATGATAGCCGGAGGTGCCTATATTCCACCGATGCCATGGCTGACAGCCATAAGAGAAAAAATAAGCAATGAAGGAGACCGGTTTAAGAAGATCCTGAATAAAAAGGATCTTAAGTATTTCTTCGGAGAACTTGAAGGCGAAAAGCTTAAATCTGCTCCAAAAGGTTTCTGTCGTGATCATCCTGATATTGAATTACTTAAGATGAAAAGCTTCCTTGTCTCCAGGATGATTCCGGACAGTGAGATGGTTAGTGAAGGAGTGTTCGGAATGCTGTTGAAGGCTTCAAAAGCTATGAAGCCGCTGAATGATTTTCTGAACGAATACTGATGACCGGACTCGAGAGAACACTTCTGTTCCTGAAGGGCAGCGCAACAGATCATCCTCCCTTCCACCCCATTATCATGAGATGGGCCGCACGGCATGCCGGAGTAAAGTATGGCAGGTTTTGTACCGATCCTCTTTCCAAGTGCATGGCGATGACAAAAGCAGCCCGTGACTTTGGAATTGACTGGGTAACCGTAATGTCGGATCCCTGGGCTGAAGCATCAGCCTTCGGGATAGAGGTTGATTATCCTGTTGACAGCCTGCCGGTACCGAAAGGAGGATTTCCTGATAGCGCTCTCAGCGCTTCAAGGCTGAAGAAGTACAATCCGCTGAAGAACGAAAGATGCCGTAACAGGCTCATTGAAATCGGCGAATACCGTAAAATGAGTGGCGACAGCTATTTCATTACCGGCTGGGTTGAAGGTGCAGTAGCAGAGTATGTCGATCTGCGCGGTGCTACGAATGCATCGATCGATTTTCTGACCGATCCGGAGTCAGTGGCCAGGACTCTCGACCTGATCGTTGAATGTGCCATGGAGTTTATCACGCTGCAAATCAACGCAGGCGCACATTGCATAGGTATTGGCGATGCGTTCTGCTCGCAGATAGGACCCGATCTTTTTATGGATATTGCGATCAGACATGAAAAAAGGCTGGTTGATCATATTCACGCTGAAGGTGCAATTGCAAAGCTTCATATATGCGGCGATACGTCAGCTATCCTGCCTGCCATGATCAGCACCGGTGCAGATATCATTGATGTTGACCACCTTGTGCCGTCGATGAACAAGTTTACCGGCCTGCTCCGCCCCGGACAGGTGTTTTCAGGAAAGAGCGATCCTGTCACTGTCATTCAGAACGGTTCGCCAGAATTAATTGAAAAGTCTGTTTACCAAGATTTTATCGATGCCTCAGGACGGTGCATCGTATCAGCAGGTTGCGAAATAACTCCCGAAACCTCCGATGAAAATATGACAGCCTTCCGGAGATCTGCCGAAATGATTAAAACATGCTGAGTGACGGCGGCTTATACTTTCCTGCCGATCTAAAAGACTTTCAGAAAAGGTATCTTTCTCATTCTCAGGTTTAATGGAGTCACCTCGAGATATTCGTCATCCTTGATCTGTTCCATTGATTCCTCGAGCGAGAATCTGATCTTTGGAGCAATTTTCAAGCTTTCATCGGAGCCGGAGGCTCTCATATTGGTTAGTTTCTTACCTTTCACCACATTCACCTCCAGGTCATTAGGCCTGGTGTACTCGCCGATTACCTGTCCTTTATACACTATTTCGCCCGGATCGATGAAAAACCTGCCCCTGTCCTGCAATCTGTCAATTGAATAGCCTGTTGCCATTCCCTGTTCCTGGCAGATAAGTGAACCGTTTTGTTTGGGCATAAGATCATCGCCTTTATATTTGTCATAAGCCCTGAAACGGTGGTGCATTACAGCTTCGCCAGATGTTGCAGTAAGCATATTATTCCTAAGTCCGATCAAGCCACGTGAAGGAATATCGAACTCAAGATGTATAAGATCTCCTTTAGGTTCAATAACAGTCATTTCGCCTTTACGCTGTGTTACCAGCTCGATGGCCTTTCCGGAGAAATCGGCGGGGACATCTATTGTAAGAATCTCATAAGGTTCTGATTTAATGCCGTCTATGGTCTTTATCAGCACCTTTGGTTTACCAACCTGGAATTCGTAACCCTCCCTTCTCATTGTTTCAATAAGGATAGAAAGGTGAAGAATCCCTCGTCCGAAAACATTGAAGGTATCTTCTGATTTTGTTTCCTCTACTCTCAGGGCCAGGTTCTTTTCAGTTTCACGCATGAGACGTGTACGTAGATGCCGTGAAGTGACGAATTTGCCTTCTTTTCCGAAGAAAGGAGAATTGTTGATAGTAAACACCATGCTCATTGTCGGTTCGTCGACCTCGATTCTCTGCAGCGCTTCGGGATTTAACAGGTCGGCAAGTGTATCACCGATCTCAAAATCGTCGAGCCCTATAACTGCACAGATGTCGCCACATCGTACCGACTCAGTCCTGGCACGTCCAAGTCCCTCAAATACATATAGTTCCTTAATCCTGACCTTCCTGATCTCGCCATGTTTCTTACAGAGTGTATAGTCTTCACCAACCCTCAGTTCGCCTCTGAAAACCCTGCCGATGGCTATTCGACCCACGTAACTTGAATAGTCCAGTGATGCTATCTGCATCTGTGCTGTCCCTTCTATAAAAGGAGGTTCAGGTATCTGTGTCAGTATTGTATCGAGGAGAAATCGGATATTATCCTCCGGCTTCTTCCAGTCAGGTCCCATCCATCCATGTTTTGATGAACCAAACACTGTTTCAAAATTGAGCTGTTCCTCCGATGCATCGAGGTTGAACATAAGTTCAAAGATATCCTGCTGTACCTCATCGGGACGGCAGTTATCCTTGTCGACCTTATTCACCACAACAATGGGCTTAAGACCCAGTGTAATCGCTTTCCCGAGTACAAACCGTGTCTGCGGCATTGGTCCTTCAAAGGCATCGACCAGGAGAAGCACACCGTCGGCCATTTTAAGTACTCTCTCCACTTCACCTCCAAAATCGGCATGGCCTGGTGTATCGATGATATTGATCTTTACTCCCTTATAGATTGCCGAGACGTTCTTCGAAGTAATTGTTATCCCTCTCTCCCTCTCCAGATCGTTGCTGTCGAGGATGAGATCACCCGCTTCTTTCCTTTCATCAAGTACTTTGCACTCCTGTATTATCCTGTCGACAAGTGTCGTTTTGCCATGGTCGACATGTGCAATGATTGCTATGTTTCTGATCTGCTCCATAATTTGAGAGTGCAAAAGTAACATTGTTGGCGGGATTTATGTAAAAAACACAATAAAATCAGTTTATTAAAGAAAATTCATATATTTCGCCTCATAACTTAAATACTCTTTTATGAAAAGGACTATCTTCATTATTCTAATTGCCTTTATAGCAGTAGGTTACCTTGCAGGGCAGGCAGGTACTAAGCTCGAGATCGGCAAACTGGCTCCCGAATGGAAGTTCACTGATGCCGACAAAAAGGAATTCACAATGAATACCTGGCCAGGTAAGGTGCTTCAGATCAATTATGTTGACCCTGATGAATCAGAATTGAATGAGCCGTTCAATGATGCTGTAAAAAAGGCTACGGATATTGACAAAACTCTCGATAAGAACTTTTTCAAGGGAATGGGTATCGTCGACTGTAAATCGACATGGAAGCCTGACGGATTGATAAGGTCCATTGCAGGTAAGAAAGCGAAGAAGTTTGAAACCACAATTCTGTTCGATTATGACGGAGTTCTGCAGAAAGACTGGGGCATGCCCAAGGATAACTATTCTGTGGTTATCGTTGATAAGAACAGGATCGTCAGGGCTGTATATGTAGGCAAGATACCGGAATCAGAAAACCAGAAGGTCATTGATCTGATCATTGCACTGACGAAAGAATAACTGTTTGTCGTCACAAACATTTCCGAACCTTTTACTAATTGCCGGGACAGGCAATAAATCGGGCAAAACGACCCTTGCCTGTATGATCATTGAGAGATTCAGGGATACCGGGATCTCAGCCATCAAGATCACGCCTCATTTTCATGAGACTACCCAGGGACTTCTTCTGCTATCGGAAGAACCGGGGTATTCTGTTTACCTGGAGACGGAAGCAGGTACAGATAAAGATACTTCGAGGATGCTCAGGGCTGGTGCCTCGAAAGTATTTTTTGCCAAGGTAAGGGATCATGACCTGGTAGCGGCTTTCAGGGCGATCATGAAACATATTCCGGAGGGAATGCCTGTTGTTTGCGAGTCGCCGGCATTGCGATACTATCTTGAGCCCGGGGCTTTCTTTATAATGAATTCAGATACGGCACATAACACAAAGGATATAAGCAGATTACAGGTATTTCCGCATGTAATGCTTCACCTGGATGATTTAGCCCGGATAGATTCTGTACTGGTAAGATTTGAGAATGGACACTGGATTTCCTGATGGCTTAAGCTTTTTCCAGAAAGGAGCTTTATATCAGTTTACTTCCTTAACATCAGTAATATCCTTTCCTATTTTTGCCTTTATTCTTTCCAGGTCGCTTTTCATGGCAGCCACAGCCTGCATCAGTTGTCTTTCGGGAAGTACAGGTTCAGGTAATTCGTTGCTTATATAATTCACGAACTTCCATATCTCCTTTACCTCGTTAATATGCACTTCATAGGGTTCATAGACCGGATTCAGTGAATAGAGCACCAGTTTACCATCGTTGCCGAGGTTATTTTCAATAATTTTGAAGACGATACCATCGTTTATTGTAAAGACCACATAGGCGACCCCGCTTTTCAGTTCCCTCCAGTCCTGCACAAACTCCCCCGTCACCCATGATCCGTCAGGGATTGGCAGCATTGAGTCGCCTTTAAGCTGGAATGTTCTGTATTTACGCTTGTCGGACAGGAAGGGAAGCCTGAACCTGGGCAGTTCGCCGATATATTCGGGATCGGCATATCCTGTTGCATACCCCGCCTTTGCCTTTTCACCGACCAGTTCGATATTTTCAATATTATCGGGGTTGACAGTTGTTGCCAGGACTCTCAGGTTGCTGCCTCTCACGTAGGCGTCATATCCGCGCTCCAGCTCGCCCAACTGGCTCTCTGAGAGCTTTGACATATCGATCTTCAGCATTGTGTCGATCGACATATTGAAATATCGCGAGAATGAAACGAGGACTTCTATTCCCGGTTGTGCAACGCCGTTCTCATACCCGCTGAGGGTGGAACGCTTAAGGTTAAGGGCCACCGCTACGTCATCCTGCGTACGTCCCCTCCTTTTTCTTAAAAATTTTATGTTCGAAGCGAAGTGCATAATGAAAATTGGTTATATTGTAATCATAATATTGATTAATTTCTAATCAAAAGTAAGAGATAGTTTTGAAACAAACAAATTATTTATAAGAAAAAATGAAATCCATTAACCGCAAAGGCCGCAAAGATTCTACGCAAAGGTCGCAAAGAATTCAATTTAAGCTTTTGACTTTGCGTTCTTTGCGTGGATTTACCCACCGCAGCGTACGCGAAGGTGGGCTTTGCGAACTCTGCGGTTAAATAATAATATGTTCATAGCAGGCGACATAGAACGTTCCATACTGCATCTCGACCTCGACACCTTTTTTGTATCGGTGGAGAGGCTCAGGAACAGCAGGCTCATCGGCAGGCCGGTGATCATCGGCGGTATATCCGACCGTGGCGTGGTGGCAAGCTGCAGCTATGAGGCCAGAAAATATGGTGTAAGTTCAGCCATGCCAATGAAAATGGCACGAAGCATGTGTCCCGATGCAATAATAATCCGAGGCGATCATGAGGCATACAGCAAATACTCGAACACGGTTACGGAGATAATTGCCGAAAGGGCTCCCCTGTATGAAAAGTCTTCTATCGACGAGCATTATATCGACATCACAGGCATGGACCGTTTTTACGGATGCTACAAGTGGTCGCACGAACTGCGCCAGTATATTATAAAGGAGACCGGCCTTCCCATATCCATCGGTCTTTCTGTTAATAAGACCGTCTCAAAGATCGCGACAGGTGAGGCGAAGCCCAACGGCGAGATAGAGGTACGGAAAGATCTTGTTCTGCACTTTCTCGATCCTCTTTCGATAAGTAAGATACCTATGATAGGCCAGAAGACGTTTCACGTTCTGCGTTCAATGGGCATTGCAACAATTTACACACTCCGTAACATACCTGCAGAGATGCTCGCCAGGCTGATGGGCAAGAATGGTATCGAGGTCTGGAAAAGAGCCAACGGCATCGACTCTACACCCGTAATAAGCTATTCGGAGCAGAAATCAATAAGCACCGAACATACCTTTGAGAAAGACACCACCGACATTGCCAGGCTTAACCAGCTGCTGGTGAGCATGGTAGAGAAGATAGCATACGACCTGAGGAAACAGGAAAAACTCACTTCATGCGTCACTGTGAAAATAAGGTACTCCAATTTTGATACACACACGCTCCAGAAACGGATCCCGTATACTGCTTTCGATCATGTACTAACGGATGTGGCAAAAGAGCTCTTCACCAGGATCTATCAGCGGCGAATGCTGATACGTCTGATAGGTGTCAGGTTCAGCCACCTGGTACGTGGTGTTCAGCAGCTCGACATGTTCGACGATACCCCCGAAAAGGTGAGTCTTTACATGGCCATGGACAGCCTCAGAAAACGATTCGGGCGCGATGCCGTGCGCAGGGCCGCAGGGGTAATGACATACACAGAAAGAGAGGAAAAGGCAAAGAAACAAATTGAAAACGCTTTAAAAGAACAGGAAATGATGGAAGAGAGGTTACGCGGATATTATATGTACGGGGTTGGACATTAAAATGGCTTCAGGCATCGGGCGACAGGCGACAGGAAAAACGCCTGACGCCTGACGCCTAACGCCTGACGCCTGACGCCTATGTATTTAAACTGCCATACATATTACAGCCTTCGCTACGGAACGATGTCCGTCGAGCAGCTGGTGGAGAAAGCAAAAGCCGCCGGCGCCGGCGCTGCAGCGCTCACCGATATCAACAATTCAACTGCAGTACCTGAATTTGCCGGAGAATGCGAAAAAATGGGGATAAAGCCCGTGGCAGGTATAGAGTTCAGAAATGACAATGACCTGCTGTACATAGGAATAGCAAGGAATAACAACGGCCTTCGTGAACTGAACGAGTTCCTGTCAGAACATAATGCAGAAAAGAGACATTTCCAGTTCCCGGCACCACGTTTCTCAGATGCATATACAATATACACACTGGCGCATCAGCCCGAAAGGAGGCTCTTCGACAATGAGTACACAGGAATAAAAACATCAGAGCTAAACCGGCTTGTCACTATGAAACCGGAATCATTAACGAAGATGGTTGTGCTTCATCCTGTAACACTTAATTCGGCCGATGATATGTTCATCCACCGAAGCCTGAGGGCTGTCGATAACAATATCCTCCTCTCCCATCTTAAGCCCCATATGTGTTCCGGTGAAAATGAATTCTTCATTCCGGAGGGCCATCTCAGAAAAACATTCGGATACTATCCCGTAATTGTAAATAATACTGATAAATTATTGACAGACTGTAATTTATCACTCGATCTTAAGAGTCACAAGAACAAGAAGCTCTTCTCTGCCAGCAGGTACGATGATAAGCTCCTGCTTGAAAAACTTGCCTGGGACGGCATGATATACAGGTACGGACGAAATAATCACGAAGCACGCAAACGTATACAGCATGAGCTGGAGATAATCGACAACCTGGGATTTTCGGCATATTTTTTAATCACCTGGGACATTATCAGGTATTCAATGTCGAGGGGATTTTATCATGTCGGCCGGGGAAGCGGGGCAAACTCCATAGTTGCTTACTGCCTGAAGATCACTAATGTTGACCCTATAGACCTAAACCTTTACTTCGAGAGGTTCATAAATCCGAAAAGAAGCTCCCCTCCCGACTTCGACATCGACTATTCCTGGAAAGAAAGAGACGAGGTAACTGACTACATCTTTAAAAGATATGGCTGCAGCCACACTGCACTGCTGGGAACTATCAACACATTCAGGGGCAAATCGATCATCAGAGAGCTGGGAAAGATACACGGTCTGCCCAAAGAAGAGATTGATTCACTGATAGATAATCCAAGGGCAGAAACGAACCGCAACGAAATTACGGAAACCATCTTTTCGACCGGAAGCAGGATCGCCGATTTCCCGAACATGAGGAGCATTCATGCAGGCGGCATACTGATCTCCGAAGAACCCGTATCGTGCTATACGGCGCTCGACATGCCTCCAAAAGGATTTCCCACCACACAATGGGACATGTACACGGCTGAAGAGATAGGATATGAAAAACTCGACATACTGAGCCAGAGGGGAATAGGACATATCCGCGAAAGTGCCGACATTATCCTGCGTAACCGCTCAATAGATGTCGATGTACATGCAATACAAAGATTCAAGAGCGATCCGAAAATAAAAGAGCTGCTAACCGGCGGCGAGACAAAAGGGTGTTTCTATGTCGAGAGTCCATCGATGCGGGGACTCCTCCAGAAGCTGAAGTGTGATACATATACAACCCTTGTTGCAGCGAGCTCAATAATAAGACCCGGCGTGGCACGTTCGGGAATGATGAGGGAATATATTTTTCGCTTCCATAATCCCAATAAATTCAAATATTTACACCCTGTAATGAAAGAACAGCTTGAGGAGACTTTCGGTGTGATGGTTTACCAGGAGGATGTTCTCAAGGTGTGTCATCATTTTGCCGGACTCGACCTTGCCGATGCCGATACTCTCCGTCGTGCCATGAGCGGAAAATACAGGTCGAAGCAGGAGATGCAGAGAATAGTCACCAAATTCTTCACTAACTGCCGCGAGAAAGGATACAGCGACGAACTCACACGCGAGGTATGGCGGCAGATAGAATCGTTTGCAGGATACTCCTTCTCAAAGGCACATTCTGCATCTTATGCCGTAGAAAGTTATCAGAGTCTCTATCTGAAAGCCCACTTCCCGCTCGAATTCATGGTCGCCGTAATAAATAACTTCGGAGGTTTCTACCGTACCTGGGTATATGTACACGAGGCCCGGAGGTACGGGGCTGCAATAGAACCTCCCTGCGTGAACAAAAGCGACTATAAGACAACAATTTATGGCACAAGTGTTTATATCGGGTTTATTCATATAATGAGCCTGGAAGAAAATTTTGGGAAATCGATCGGCGAGAACAGGAATTCCGAAGGATCATTCCGCGATCTTGCCGACTTTATTGCAAGGCTCAGTCCCGGTCTCGAGCAATTGATCCTTCTTATAAGAACCGGAGCTTTCAGGTTTACAGGAAAAAAGAAAGGAGAGCTTCTCTGGGAAGCCCATATGCTGATAAATAAGAGCAAACCGGAACCGATGAGGCCGCTCTTCTCTCCTGCCATAAGGAACTTCAGGCTTCCTGATCTCGAACACGACACCCTCGACGATGCATACGACGAAATCGAATTACTGGGCTTTCCGGTTACATTAACATGGTTCGATATGCTGGTAACATCATTCCGCGGAGAGGTAAAGGCCAGCGACCTCATAAAACATGTTGGGAAAAAAGTAAAGATGGTAGGGCATCTGGTTACCATCAAATACATTAAGACCATCAGGAAGGAATGGATGAACTTTGGCTGTTTTATTGACAATGATGGTAACTTCTTCGATACCACTCACTTTCCGCAGTCGCTGGTTAATTTCCCCTTCAAGGGAGCAGGTACATACCTTATTCTGGGTAAGGTTGTCGAAGAATTCGGCTATGCATCTGTAGAGGTGGAAAAGATGGCAAAACTTCCGGTAAAACCCGACAAACGGTACTGAGAGTACGCAGGAGGCTGTCTCAGGAGTTCTGACGGCTTACCTTAAGAATTCCACGGGTATGCTGTATCTTCTTAATGATACTGTAGAGAACGTCATTATTGGGCACCAGGAGGCTGAGAGTGCCCTCGAAGAGCCCATCCTCCATGGTGTAGCTGAAATTCCTCATAGTCACACTGTAAAGTGCAATTGTCTCTGCGATCTGGTTTACAATACCAATATCATCAATCCCCGATATCTTAATAGTACTTGTAAATGAGACCGGGCTCTTGGTCTTTGTCCATCGTGCTGTAACGATCCTGTAGGGATATCTCGAAATCATATTCTGGGCGTTAGGACAACCTGTACGATGTATCTTGATACCTTCCGAAATTGTCACAAATCCGAAAACAGGATCTCCGAAAACCGGATTGCAGCATTTCGAAAGCCTGTAATCGAGTCCTTCAACCCGGTCCTCAATGATCAGAAATTCGCCCAATGATTCCGGAAACTCCCTGGGTTCCTTTTCCTGTGCTGCCGGGATAATATAAGGAACCTGATTTTCTTCCCCTTTCTGGAGTATCTCCTTTATCTCAAGAAGCTCTGTTTTTCCTGTTGCCACGGAGTAATAAAGATCCTGTGCTGTTTTGAAGCCGTAATGATTCAGAAGCTTTTGTATCAGAGTATCTCCATAGGGAATCTTCCAGTTCTTCAGCCTTCTCATCAACAGCTCCTTCCCATCTGCTGCTGCCTTTGTCTTTTCTTCATTCAGAGCCAGCCGAATCTTAGTCCTGGCTTTGTTCGTAACAACAAAGGATAACCAGTCCTGCTTGGGTGTCTGATTCTTTGATCTGATAATATCGACATGGTCACCATTCTGAAGGATATGCCTGATAGTCACATTCTTACCATTCACTTT
>JAKLFN010000129.1 GCA_022711195.1 Bacteroidota bacterium | reverse complement strand
GGCTCCTGTGCCTTTTGCAAACCGCGGGTAGATGGGAAATGCAATTCCTCCCACCACTCCCTTGGAGACGAATCCCTCTCCCTTGAATCCGGAGCTGTCGATACCGGCTGTTGCAGCATAGGCATATTTGTTCATTTTAATAGGGGCTGTTTCGACACAAACTCCCATGCCCAGGGCTGTGGCCCCGCCCAGAAATCCTTTGCCTGAAACATCTATAGAATCATTCAGTACAAGTGTTCTTCCGATTATCACTGAAAGAACACCTCCTGTTTTTTTGAGGCTGTCCCAGGGTGCACAGGTTAATTTGTCTGTAACCACGGCGGCATTAAAAGTGGGGACCTTAACTATCTGAAGGTCGCCCTCTGTACTGAATCCTGAATGAATGATATTGTTTCTGAAAGTGATCTTCCTTGTTCCGGCTTCCACCGACTCGGCAATAAGAAATTCATGTTCGCCAGGCTTTCCTATCGGTCCTTCATAAGTTCCGTATGAACCAAGTTCCGAAGCATAAGTTTTCACTCCCTTCATTTGTATCAGGAGAATGGTATCCCCTGCTTCGAATTTTGAGAACTGTCCTGCGTTGGCCCCGTCATCTTTAATGATCACCCAGTCTGTTCCAAACGATTCGACCCTGCCATAATCGTTAATTATGCCTTTCAGCTCTTTTACCTGTGAAAGCAAAGGAGAAGTCGTTATTGTTAACAATAAGAAACTCAGGACTAAACAGTTGATATTGCAGGACAGCTTTCCGGTCATTAATGAGGAAAAAATGAACTGCTAATATAACGAATAAATTGAAAAAAACTTGTTAATTTATTCATTATGGGTGAGTCCGGGTTTCTCGACAGTATACATCAGCGGAAATTCAATATGGAAGATAGTTCCTTTCCCTGCTTCTGATTCGAACCAAATTCTTCCACCTGCTCCCTCGACATATTTTTTAACTATGGAGAGGCCCAGGCCTGTTCCTGACGACTTTGTTGTGAAGTTTGGGGTAAACATTTTTTTCTGAAGCTCCCCTGGGATTCCTTCACCATTATCTTTTACCGATACGAGAACCTTATTTCTCACAACTTCGGTTTCGATCTCAATGATGCCCTTACTTTGCTGGGGAATCGCCTGGATACTGTTTTTAATAAGATTAGAGAAGATACCGTTAAGATGTTCGCGGTCGGCGAAAATGAAGATCTTGTTTTCAGCCGGCCAGCGGACCACGAACGAAATATTGTCGGCGTTCTTGAAAAGCTCGAGTGTTGATTTGATCTGACCAAGAAGCTCCACCTCCATCGGGTTTGTGCCTGGCATCTTCGCAAAAGACGAAAAGGCCGATGCAATAGACGACAGGTTGTCGATATATTCTATCTGGTTTCTTGAAAATATTTCAATTTTCTCCCCGAAGTCAGGGATCCCGTCTTTCCATGATTTAAGAAGCTGCTGGATATTGAGCTTCATGGGTGTCAGGGGATTCTTAATTTCATGTGCAATCTGTTTGGCCATTTCGCGCCATGCATATTCACGTTCTGAATCTGCAAGCTTAACCGCACTTTCATCAAGTTCGCCCACCATCCTGTTATATTGCTGTACCAGTTCTCCAATCTCATCATTCCCCTTATATTCAAGATGTTCGCTCTTCCTGCCGAGCTTCACGGAAGCGAGTCCGTCACTCAGCATTGATAGCGGGGATGTCAGCCTGCCGCTGATAAATACAGCCACCCCCATTGTGAAAAGAACAAGAAGAAGTGTAAAATTTACAATTGCAACCACAAGGTTCGAAATTTCCCTCGCCAGAAGGCTCTGCATCCTGAAGTAGGGAAGGTTAAGATATGCCAGCACCTTGTTCTCGAAATTGTAAAAGGGAACATATACGGAAATATATTTCAGTTTACCGATCGTTTCTTCCTGTGAATAAAGGCTTTTGGTAAGAAATTTCAGGTTGTTCCACGCAGTGTTGTTGATCCTGATTCCTGTAAGGTTCCGCGAAAAGATCTCCTCACGCGATGTAGCCATCAGAAATCCATTCAGGTTATACAGGTTGATATCGGTATTGAAGATATTTGAAAGTTTTACAAGCAGTTCATTGAGTGATGCATTGCTGCTGTTTCTCCAGTCGGAGGAGAGGGTTTTCTCCATAGCCAGCTTGTTATCAAGCTCAAGGTAGATTGAATTAAGCTTTTCTGTAATATTCTCATAATGTTTCGACCTGTATTCCCTGATCGTAAAAACAGAAACAACAACTCCGACAAGAATAAAAGAAAACAAGAGGATACCGTTAAATGTAAGCTGCAGTTTCTGCCTGAAGTTAAGCGATGAGAGCCTGCTGACATCTGGACGCCGGATACACAGGAATAAGAGGCTCAGGAATAGAAAGGTATATGAAAAGAGGTAGGCAAAGGTGATAAGGATATTTACAATTGTAAGCTGAGGCTTGCTTATAATTACCGTGGCATTACCATTACGGTATAGTACATGACGGTACTTGTCCTGGTCAAAAATCCTGTAGTCGGAATTCTTGTCAACATATTCCTCATCGGCTTTATCATATGGAAAATCGCCCGACTTCAGTACTATTTCTCCATTGATATATTTGGCAAACGAGTAATCGCGGAGCCCCGAATATCCACGGAATTTTTTGTCGAGCAGTAATTCGGAGTATCCAGGCTGGAAGGCATTGGCATTACTGTACAATTCGATGAACAAACCATTGGAAACCGGCTTGTCTTTTCCGAAAACAAGCTGTCCCAGGTAATAGGAACGCCCCCCCTGGTTATCGATAAATGAGAATCCAGTCCCGGTAAGAGGATGCCCGTATTTGCGCACTCTTTCCCTGAAAAATCCGAAACAGTTGTCTACCAGCTCACCTGTCTGTCCCAGCTGAAGAGGATCATCGCTCCGGCACATCGACATAACAAAATTGTAATTGCCCCAATAGCCGCTGAAATAATTATCGCGGAGATATGCATAGATAAGCCTGAAATTTTCCTGGAAAAACTCGTCCTCCATCATGTTTATCAGTAGTGTATCCCTTTCAAGCAGGGGCCACATATCAAGCAGAATATGTTCGGCCTCCGGATCATTTTCCGTCGACAGCGAAAGAGCCTGGATCTTCATGTTCTCAGTAGTTTTATTCTCCGAAAAACTGGTTATCATGAAGAGCGAATAAAGACCAAGCGCCAGGGAAAAGAAGACGGCCAGCTTCAGGATGCCGTTCCTGCCGGCGTGAAACAGACCTGACTCATTGCCTTTGCCTGTCAGTTTCACAGCTGAAGTGTAAGCCATAATTATCAGCAGCACAGGGATAAGGAAAAGAAGAATTACTGATGTATATCCTGCAATACTGTTAATATTTATCTTCAGAACCTTATAGGCTTCAAAACTAATATTTGAATCACTGATCAACCTTTCAAAGAAAGTATGAAGCAATCCAATTAATGTCACTGCCACGATAATAAGAGCTCCGATAACAAAATAATGCCTGCTTTTGCTTCCCTCAGAAATTCCTGTGACAGTGACATTTCTGAATATCAGTAACATTAAGTCGGCTGACAAGATGCTTAAAACAAGAAGATGGCCCAGGGAAGGTAAAAAGTTGTTCAATGAAAACACGTACGATGAGAACAGGTCTGTTCTGAAAAGAGTACCGGGCTTTTCAGCCAGCATCAGGAAAACATATAGCGACCCATATATTGCGAGGCAGGCAAGCAATGCCTCAACGATCCTTTTCCGGGCAGTCAGGGCCCTGAATATCCTGTGAGTTATAACAAGTATCAGAATGAATAGCAATATCCAGAAAGAAACAGGAATTGCTATGAAAGGCGAACCTGACCTTTCATCGGGGAAGAGCAGTGTAAACAGGAAGTTGCCGCGGCTGTCAAAGATCTTATAATTATCCCCGGCATTTTCGAAGCTGAATCCTGTATTTTCAGGTATTCCGAAATAGCTTTCAAATCCATTCCTGATAATATCATTTTCAAATTCGTGGTCGGTTCTTATCCTCAGAAGACCGACCAGGAGTTCATTTGAGGATCTTATTGTACGGGTCAGGAACCATCCGTTCTGTAAAAAGATCAGCGGGCGTGAAAAAGTGGAATCATCAATGAACAGGGGTACATCAAAATTATTATCCGACCAGTATGTAAGCTTATCATCGAGGTATTCGAGTATTGTTATACCGTTATTCTCAGCTTCACTGAAAATAGCATTCTCGCCGAGGGAACCATGGTGTTCATCAGTAGCGATCAGAGGTTCGAGGCTTTTCAGGCAGTCATCAAGTATCTTCTCTTTTTCGTGGAGAACTTTATTGAATCGTGCAGTCCTGAGCCTGTATTCAAAATCACCGAAATACAACGACTCACCGATAAGTGCCACGACCAGCGACAGAACGGTAAGTGACAGAAGCAACCAGGTATTCCGGGGTTTATCCATAATTGAGTATGATTAATCGTGGTGATAAGGTTCACCCTTAATTACCGTAAAGGCTCTGTAAAGCTGTTCTGCAAACAATAATCGTACCAGCTGGTGTGGAAATGTCATTCTTGAAAGTGAAAGCCTGAAGCCTGCTGCATTATATACTTCTTCAGAAAACCCCCATGGACCGCCTACAACAAAAACTATTCTCTTGCCCGGCAATAAGATCCTGTTCTGGAGCCACCCTGCAAATTCAGATGTACTCAGTTCCTTTCCTTTTTCATCGAGGAGGACAATAAAATCATCTTTCCCAAGGGCTTCGAGAATCTTTTTCCCCTCTTTCAGCTTCTGTTCCTTTAAAGGCATATTTTTTGTGTCCTTCAGGTCAGGGACAGTTATAATTTCAAAAGTGCAATATTTTTTCAGACGCGAGGCATATAATTCCACACCTGCCGAGATATGCTTTTCGGATGTTTTGCCTGTCTGCAAAATTGCTATCCTCATAAATATTGGCGCGACTTTTGTTAATATATTCCTGCCGGGGCAATATCACAAAAGTATAATTAATAATGTTGACTGGCAATTATTATTATCTTGTGAATTCCAAGGCAGTTCTTTAGTGAAATATGCTAAATTTGTACAATGATTCCGTTGCAGGAATTTAAAATATCGCATGATGAGTATAGTTAATGTCTTTACGGTTCTGTTTATTCTGATCGGAGGTTTTGATTTGTCTGATCAGGAACAGGCAAGGATCCCTTCAGAGATCACGGTCGCTTTTAAAGCCGGAAATGCTGCAGAGCTTGCAAAATATCTTAATCCCACAGTTGAGCTTCTCCTTCCCGACAAAGAGGATTTCTACAAAAAAAATGTTGCAGAAGCAATCCTGAAAGAGTTCTTCGGATCGCATCCCACAAAAGATTTCATCATCCGTTACCAGGGTGTTAAAAATGATGTTCAGTATGCGATAGGCAATCTCAAAACTGAAAAGGGCGATTTCAGGGTTTACTTTCTTATGAAGAAAGTTGGCAGCCAGCAGCTTATACACCAGATACGTATAGACCTGGAGAATGGAAAATAGAGTACTTCGTGAGTTTATCCTGCGAAGTGTGGGAGAAGATCTCGGCGACGGGGATCATTCATCACTTGCCTGCATACCATGGGATGCCACCGGAACAGCCAGGCTGCTTATTAAAGAGGAAGGTATAATTGCAGGTGTTGCAGTTGCAAGGGAAGTATTCTCAACGATCGATAAGGAGCTTGCTTATGAAATACATATCTCCGATGGGAGCAGGATCTGTCCCGGCGACGTTGCTTTTCATGTATCGGGGCGGCAGCAGTCAATACTTAAATCAGAACGGCTGGTACTCAATATAATGCAGAGGATGAGCGGTATCGCAACAAGCACCAGCCAGTATGTTAATCTCCTGAAAGGGCTTAAAACAAAGGTGCTCGATACGAGAAAAACAACTCCCGGGGTAAGGTTCCTCGAAAAAGAAGCAGTACGGATAGGTGGCGGGGTGAACCATAGAATGGGACTCTTCGATATGATCATGCTTAAGGATAATCATATTAAATATGCAGGAGGCATAGAAAAAGCCATACACAGCACAAGGGATTATCTCAGGAAAAATAACAGAAAGCTCAAAATAGAAATTGAAGCCTCAAACCTCGACGATGTAAAAATAATCATTGCCACAGGAGGGGTAAACAGGGTCATGCTCGATAATTTCAATATTGAGGATACCATTTCCGCTGTGAAAATGATCAATGGAAGATATGAAACAGAATCCTCAGGAAGGATAACTCTCGAAACTGTGAGGGCTTATGCTGA
>JAKLFN010000128.1 GCA_022711195.1 Bacteroidota bacterium | reverse complement strand
TGTCATTCAATGGTCATTTGATTGTCATTCAATGGTCATTCAATGGTCATTCAATTGTTTGTAAGTGATTTACAATGAATGACCGCCGGAGGCTCACTGACCACCGAGTGACGGCCAGAGGCCTGATGACCACCGAATGACAGCCGCAGGCTCAAGGACCCGGTAACATTTCCTATATTTGTCCTGTGCCGGTAGATCCAAAAATATTCGTCCCCCAGCTTCCGCATAACCCGGGAGTGTACCAGTTCCTCGACCAGGATGGACGAATCCTGTATGTGGGTAAAGCAAAGGATCTCAGGAAAAGAGTTTCATCCTACTTCGCCAAAAGCCAGACGGGAAAGACAATGGTAATGCTGAAAAAAGCCGTTACCATAAAACATATCATAGTAGATAATGAATCAGATGCTCTTTTACTTGAGAACAATCTGATTAAAACACATCAGCCCAGGTATAATATACTTCTTAAAGATGATAAAACATATCCGTGGATCTGTATTAAGAACGAACCGTTTCCAAGGATATTCAGTACAAGAAATACCATAAGGGATGGATCGGGTTACTATGGTCCATATACATCCGGACTAATGGTGAAAACGCTGCTGGAGCTTGTGCGTCAACTTTTTAAGCTGAGAACATGTTCGCTCAGCCTTACAGATAAGAACATCGGATCAGGAAAATTCAGAGTCTGTCTCGAATATCATATGGGTAACTGCAAAGGGCCTTGCACAGGCCTCCAGACGAGCGAAGACTATAATGAATCCGTGGAGCAGATAAGGAACATACTTAAGGGAAATATCGCGGTAGTCCAGGCACACCTTAAATCACTGATGCACAAATATTCTGCAGAGCTCCGCTTCGAGGAAGCACAACTGATAAAGGAAAAGATTGAGATACTCTCAAAATACCAGAGCCGGTCGGCAGTAGCGGGAGCTTTAATTAAAAATGTTGATGTCTTTGCTCTTGAAAAGGATGGTGAAAACTTCTGCATAAACTACCTTAAAGTGGTTAATGGTTCTGTTATTCAGGCATTTACACTCGATATTAAAAGCAGGATTGATGAAGAAAAAGAGTCATTGCTGGGTTTTGCAATTACCGAGATAAGAGAAAGATTATTAAGTGATTCACCTGAAATAATCGTACCCTTTCTTCCCGATATTAAACTTGACAAGGTCAGATATACTGTGCCAGAGAGAGGCGATAAGCTTAAGCTTTTAGAGCTGGCACGGCGGAATGCGGTGTACCACAAGCTTGAGGAGAAGAAAAGGAGGGAAGTGAAGCCCCCTGCCGACCGGACCCCCAGGAACCTGGAGAAGCTTAAAAATGACCTCCATATGAGCAAGACCCCTGTACATATAGAGTGTTTCGATAACTCAAACATTATGGGGAGCAATCCTGTGGCAGCATGCGTGGTTTTCAGGAACGCACGGCCTAGTAAAAAAGAGTACAGGCATTACAATGTAAAAACTGTATCAGGTCCTGACGATTTCAGCTCTATGGAAGAGATCGTCTACAGGCGTTATAAGCGCCTCACCGAAGAGGGCGCAGATCTTCCGCAGCTTGTAATAATCGATGGAGGAAAAGGACAACTTTCATCTGCAGTAAAGAGCCTGAGAAAACTGGATCTCTTCGAAAAAATTGCAATAATAGGTATAGCAAAAAAACTTGAGGAGATATACTTCCCCGGCGATAGCGTTCCCATCTATCTTGATAAAAACTCGATAAGCCTGAAAATTATCCAGCAGCTGAGAAATGAAGCTCACCGCTTTGGGATAAACTTCCACAGACAGAAACGTTCAGGCGACATGACCAGGTCGGATCTCGACAGCATAAAGGGTATAGGATCAAGGACAAAGGAAATTTTATTGAAAGAGATAGGTTCGGTCGAACTGATAAGAAAAACGTCCTTTGAGCAGCTTGAAAAACTCATTGGGAACTCAAAAGCGACAATTCTGACCCGGTTCCTCAAAAAATGACTCTGGTTTCCACGTGGAACAGCCTTCATTAAGGCACATCATAACTTACTGACTAATAAATAGATAATATGCTTTTCAGGCCATTTTAACAACGCCAGGATCAAAAAAAATCCCTTTGCCGGTCAGATATACGTGAAAATTCAAGCTATAAATGGCCATTTTTCGAATAAAAAACAGAAACGGTCGAAAATCAGAACTCTATCCTGAAATTAAAAACAGGTACAAGTCCTAAACTGTGTACATCGTAAAAAACAACTTTCCCGTTTTCATACGAAAACCTTCTTTTGAAAACATTTTTTCTTCCTGTTACATTTTGCATGTCGAGCATAATGATCCAGGAACCGTTTGAAAAATTCCTGCGAAAGCTTAATCCGCCATCGATCCTTAAAAAACCGGGAAGCTGTTCTTCATTGGTAAGTGAAGTGAGATAAACTATTTTCTTAACCTTCAAAGATCTTGTTATGTTAACAGGGGTGTACCTGTAACCTCCGCGTAACAACATCTTCGCATTTATCCCGATTGTGTTTCTTTTGTTTTTACCGAAACAGAAATCCTTGCCGGCGAGGATATTTGAAACATAACGGGTATTGTAAAGTGTATTGTAATTATTATCATCACCTGCACTGTACCACGAATCGAATAATGATCCGGTTGCCAGGAAATAATAATTATCCGTGAAGGCTTTTTCGATGGTGATTTCTATTCCTGTATTTCTGCCTTTACCAGCATTTTCCAACACCTCTTCGGGCAGACGTTCAGCAGTATTAAGTGTCGAATAGCGGCTGGTGCTTTTATTAACTATCGGAATGTCATACAGATCCTGGTAATACCATTCAAGCCTCAACCTGATCTCACTGAAGAGAGTAATTTCAGTTCCTGCAACAGCATGAAAAGCTTTGGCCATGTCGAGATCGTGGTTCAGTGGCCTCCGGATACCGTCAGTGTCTTTAATCAGGGAGTTGTATGCCGCCAGCGATTCTGTCCTGGAATGGAGGCCAAGGCCACCGATCAATGCCACTCCAGGTCGGAGCTCCCACCTGAAACCCAGTCTGGGTTCAATGCAAAATTCATCATTCATTGAAAACCTCTGAAAATGAAATCCTGAATTTATTTCAAGACCAAACCCCGTCCTGTATTTCCACTGGATGTGTGACTGGAACAACGAGACATCATCGGTAGGCGCAACAAGGGTATCATAAACACCTGATGAAATAAGCCTGAGGTTTGACATCCTGGCAGCCAGAAAATCATAATTAATACCCGCCCTGACCGAATGGCGTGCATTAATCTTGTGGTTTGCAATAACTGAAACACGCAGCGATGAGAATTTGTAATCGTACAGATAACTGTCGGTCTGGACTAACGAAGAATCTACATAACCTTCGTTGTATTTATCTGAAAAAGTTGACCATGCAGCCACGCTCTTCAGGTATGTCTTTCCGCCGGGAACAGAATAGAAATGTTTAATTCCGGCCGTAAAGGATCCTTGTTTTTCCATTTCCTGCCAGCGGTCGCTGCCGGTGCTCCATTTGCTGATATCCTTTTCTGCTTTTTTTCCAAGAGAGCTTTCTCCCCCGATACCGAAAAAATTAAAACTGCCAAGCTTTTTAAGCGGGATATATATATTGAAAACAATATCTTTTGTCCGGGGTGCATAATTAATATCTCCAAGGTCGATAAGTTCCCAGCTGCTCAGAAGGTTGAAATTTGTATAGCGTGCATTGATAAGATACGAAGCTTCTCCGGAACCGGGCAGAGGCCCCTCGTAAGCAACTTCGGCGCCTATCATTCCGGTCTGGAAAGCATGTTCATATTTTTCCGGATTTCCCCTGCGCAGGTTCAGGTCCATTACTCCCGAAAAGGCATTACCGAATTCTGCAGGGAAGGCGCCTGTGAAAAAGTCAAAATTGTCGATCACATTCGAAGTGATCGACGAGAAAGCTCCTCCGCTGCCACCCATTCCGCTGCTGAAATGATTTGGATTTGGTATCTCTATTCCTTCAATACGCCATAACAGTCCGCGTGGCGAATTACCCCTGATGATCAGGTCGTTGCTGTCGTCGCTGTTTGCTGTGGAAACACCGGCAAAAGCATTTACTATTCTTGAAGGATCATAAAAACCTCCGGCATAATGCAGCGCATCTTCTGTCCTGATCGTGCTGGTGCTTACTGACGCCATCTTACTGATGCTCACGTTTTTACCCGCGCCCGAGCGAATGATTATCTCTTCTGTCCTGACGACCTTCTCACGAAGCCCTGCATTAATGATGACTTCCCTTCCCGTTGTAAGCAGCACATCCCTCAGGAGAAAATCTTCATATCCGAGGAAAGTGATCTTAAGAGAGATCCTTCCTGTCGAAACATCGAGGCTGAATTTTCCGGCTGAATCTGCGGTTGTCCCTACTAGGGGGATGCTGTTCGTGATAATTATGTTTGCACCAGGCAGCGGAAGTCCCGTTTCGATGTCAGTAACATATCCCCTGATGGTCTGAAGCAGATCCTGGCTGAATACAGGGCAGAAACAGGAAAGAAATACCAGGGCAGTCAGGAGGACGCATTTCATATGGTCACGACATCATTCCCTGTAAAATTATCATAATTCCCGGTGCAAAGGTTGACATGGCCGCGAAAACACCCGAAAAGGGCTTTTAAGGTCGTCAGGACAAAAGAATCCTGTCTCCCTGGGATTTCCTCCACGGCTGCCAGACAACTCAAAAAACACTATTAAAATAGCCTTCTCAGGGATTTTTCATGCTTATAGGCTGGCCGGTAGCTTCAAGAACATTCCACCAGAGTTCTCCTTCAACATCTATCTTCTTCCGCTTGGCAACAGCCATTGGTATGGGAAGAAGGGTAAACTCGTTGTTCCAGTATCCCACAACAAAATCGGTTTTCCCTGCCAGGGCTGCATGAACAGCATTTTGTGCCAGAAGGGTACAGAATTTACTGTCGTTGGGATTGGCAGGAGCGCTGCGGATAATATAGCTCGGATCGATATATTTGATAGAGTAGGGGAATCCTTTGGTTTCAAATTCTTCTTTTATTTTTTCTTTCAGGAATACGCCGATATCCTTATGAAGTATATTTCCTGATGCATCCTTTTTATTGTCGCCTGATTCAAAAAGTTCCTGGCCTGCTCCTTCGGCGACCACGACGACTGCATGGTGCTTGGTTTCAAGCCTTTTCCTGAGGATCTTGAGGAATCCCCTGGGGCCATACAGATCGAAGCTTATTTCGGGCACCAGGACAAAATTCACTTCCTGGGTGGCCAGGGAGGCGCTTGCCGCAATAAACCCGGAATCGCGGCCCATCAGCTTCACAACAGCTATGCCGTTATAAGCGCCGGAGGCTTCGTTATGTGCATTCCGGATAATGTCGTTTGCTATCGAGAAGGCAGTCTCGAAGCCGAATGATTTCTGTATAAGGTCGATATCGTTGTCGATTGTTTTCGGGATGCCGGCAACAGCGATTTTAAGATTTCTGTTACGGATCTCTTCATGGATTGCATGTGCCCCGCGGAGGGTACCGTCACCGCCGATACAGAAAAGAACGTTTATGTTCATTATCTCCATGGTGTCGACGATCTTTCCCACATCCTGGTTCCCTCTTGATGTGCCAAGGATTGTACCCCCGGCAATATGAATATCGCTTACCATTTCAGGGGTCAGCTCAATTACCTCATGATTGTAGTCAGAGATAAATCCTTCGTAACCATATTTAAAGCCGAGTACCCTGCTAATGCCATAACGGTAGTAAAGCTGGTTTACAATACCGCGGATTACATTGTTCAGTCCCGGGCATATACCGCCACAGGTTACAATCCCTACTTTTGTTTTGGCGGGTTCAAAGAAGATCGTCTCTTTTGGTCCGGCTTTTTCAAAACAGACCGGCGTCTCCCCCGATTCCCTGCACTGATTGTAATATTCAAGTGAATTATCGTAGACGATCCTGTCATTATCTTCAACGAATTTATAAACAGGACTATCTTCCCGCTGGCTTTGCTTCAAGGGCGAAACAACATTACCCTTGCCTAGCGATTTAACCAGAAAATCCTCATATTTCATCTTTTCGATCTATTGAATTATTAATTACAGGAAATGAAAACAACAGTTTTCACAGGCCTGCAAAGTTAGTTAAATTTTTGAATGAATGATAAATAAGGCGATCTGAAGGTTTTCAGATTATTTGTTTGATTCTTCCTACAAGTCCATTTTCGAGCATCACCTTAATGCCGTGAGGATGATTCGGCGATGTGGTGAGTATCTCCTTTACCTTTCCCCCGG
>JAKLFN010000127.1 GCA_022711195.1 Bacteroidota bacterium | reverse complement strand
CTTTCTCATTTACCTTTGACGGAAAAACATATACACCGGCAGGCTTCATAAAAGAGACAGGATTAAATCCCGACGACTATATCTGCATCACCTCATTCAGTCATCATCCCTTCTACAGGGAATGTGTCCTGGAACTTCCCGACAACTGGGCAGCCGGACTCTTTTATAATATTCCCCTTGAAGATATGATGAAGATCATCGACAACTCCCTGCAGAACGGTTTCACGGTAGCATGGGCCAGCGATATGAGCGACAGGGGATTCTCAATGAAAGAAGGCGTGGCGATCGTCCCGGCAAAAAACTGGACAGAGATGTCGCAGGATGAAACAGCAAAAGCATTCGCCGGTCCCCAGCCAGAAAAAATAATAACCCAGGAACTACGGCAAAAGGAATTCGACAATTACTCAACCACCGACGATCATGGTATGCATATCGTAGGCCTGGCAACCGACCAGGCTGGCAATCTTTTCTATAAAGTCAAAAACTCCTGGGGCATTACAGGGAAATATGACGGCTTCATCTTCGTTTCCAGGGCTTTTGCCGCCCTCAGGACAACAAATATAATGGTTAACAGGCACGCTGTACCCGAAGATATAGCTAAGAAAATGGGATTGTAGTTGCTGAATACATTTCCGGGTTTTACAGGCTTCCCCTGATTCCTGCAAAAACTTCGCGTGTTTTGCCAGGATCATCAAAATTGAGATATACTGCCGGTCCGGAAGACTTGATACATATATAAGGAGGAACACCCTTCCTTATAAAAAGAAGAGCCTTTGACTGATCCTTCAGTTTAAAATGGCCTTTAAGTGTTTTTCCCGATGCATATCCGTTGGTACGCGACCTGATTGCCGGAAGCATCAGCACAGTATCGGCAGCCTGCATGTCGGAATAGTTGATAGAAAGGCCATACATTCCCTTCAGTATGAGCGCCTCTCTGTCAATGATCACTTCTGTGTCCCTGCCTCCATACGTTAAAAGGATAACAGGCAGCACCAGCGTGGCTGCCACCATGGCGATGATAAGATATATTCCACCGTTGCCGCCCTTGTCGAAGTATGATCCTGCAATGCTGCCGTCAATGCGGCTGGTGACCAGCGCAGCTATTTCATCGGGCTTGTCGGTGCCAATCCTGATCCTTTTACCTGAATTCTTAAAAGTGAGCTCAATGGCATATCTGCCTGATACATTATAGAGCCATCCCGAAGAGGTCATGTGAATCCCGAAGCCTGAGATTGAAGAATTGGTGACCGCCTTGCAGCTCTCAATTTCTGAAAGAGGAAAGGATTTTCTGACCATGCCGATACCCATCAGAAATGTAAGATGCGTGTCGTCAATTATTATTGTCAGCTTAAAAAACACCAGGAAGCAAATCACAACAGTCAGTATCACAAGACTGATGATCGTAATCAGAACAGGTTCATCAACACCCGACATCAGCAGCATTATTATACACATCAGTAATACCGATAACAGTACGACCATTGAAAATATGCCCGACTGAGTGTATTTTTTTACCTGCATCAATATGTATGTTATAATGACAAATTATTAATCAAATATAATAATTAATTTAGTTTGGTATTAATTTAACGGCTGTCCGGAACGAAAACGAATGCCAAATTATGATATGAACGCTCCGGCAGAAAACAATAAATGAGAGATATAAACGATATATTTTTATGATCAGTAAAACACTCCTGCCATCCCTCATGATGCTTATGATGTTCAATTCTGTTTTGCCTGCCCAGGAAATAGAAGTAACGGTCCAGGGGATCAGAAGCAGCAAAGGAGAAATAGTAATTGGTGTCTTTAAGGATGAAGCCACCTATATGCGGGAAGAGGCATTCCTGAGCAGGAAATTCGCAAAGGATAGTCTTGTAAACGGTGTCATGAAGATAAGATTTACAGTTGAACCAGGGATTTATGGTCTCACTCTGCTCGACGACGAGAACAGCAGCGGACTAATGGAGTATAATTTCCTTGGTATACCAAAGGAAGGGTTTGGTTTTTCGGATTATTATCATTCCGGTTTCACCAAACCAAAATTCGATGCCTTCCGGTTCACAACAGAGAAAGGGCAGAAAAAGAATCTGACTGTAAAGATCAGGTACATGTAATTTGTATATTTTTGAATCCTCATCTCATACCAGGATGGCCAGACTGATAATCATAATATTGTGCTCTGTAGCAGTTCAGGGTATTTTCGCACAGGAGAGAGGAGTTCCGGCTGGAAGAAGACCATCGAATACCATTTCGGTTAACCTTCTCGGCGATGGTTCGAATGTATCATTAAACTATGAGAAGCTATTCCGCTTAAACGATTTCCTCTTTTTTACAGCAAGAGCAGGAGCCGGTTATGGCCGGCAGCTTACGCTTGGAAATGACAGTCTCAATCTGCCTGTATATCTTGCCATTCCTGTTCACGTCACAATTAATGCCGGCAAGGGCAGACATTTTGCGGAGCTTGGAATGGGCAACACACTGAATTCAGGAAATGTAGATCCCCATTACCTGTACTTCCTGATCTATGGCTACAGATTCTATCCCCTTAACAGAAATAATATTTCTATACGGATCTTTGGTAATCTTCTGCTGAATAAAAAGGATGATTATCATAATCTGTATTTTGTTCCATTCGGTTTTAGCCTGGGATATGTCTTTTGACAACAGTTCACCCGGCAATCACCCTTTTTAACATTTTTTACACTTTGCTGTCAAACCTTTGGCGTAAATTTGATATGCTCTTTGTCATAATTAAATATCCATCGAAATGAACAGGATCATTATCTCCCTTCTTCTCAGCATTGTGATGATCATTTCATTACAGTCGCAGAGTGTGATCAACTACACCTGTAAGCTGGATAACGGCATTGTGATCAGAAAAGAACAATGCTGGAACCATGTGTGGGTAACCCAGGCCTGGGAACCATTAAAACCTGGCGAAGCGGCGGTTACCCTTGCTCCTCCAAGAACGCTTGGAGAATTTTCCTCTAATACAACCTTCGGACTCTACAGCGGCGACAAGGAAATCAAGGCGCCTGGCGCCAAACCAGGATCGTACACCATGAAAGTTACATCAAAGCTTACCGGAAAACCGGGAACTGTTACCTTCGATGTTATTAATGTTACTGTCAAACCACAGACAAAAACGACCGTAGAGCTTATACTTTACGATTACCAGGTACTCATTGATGAAGCTTCCGGCAGCCAGGGTGGGCTGGCAGCCTTCAGTTCAAAGGTTGAAAGGTATAAAGGAAACACGGAGATCAATCCCGCTTGTGGCACACCTTCCTTCTTCAATCCTGGTAAACATGATACACCTGTAACGCCTGCTGAGCTTAAAGGTAAGAGCGGAAAGATCAAACCCGGCACATATGATGTACTTCTCACTCTGGGATCGCCCGGACACTTGCAGAAAGTCTGGCTCGAAAATTTCATTATGAAACCCGATATAAGTTATTCCGTGACAACCAACCTGAATGCCGGTGTTATTGAATATTCGGGTACCAACCGTGATGTAAAGGCTATACACATGTACCCTGCAGGCACTGCCGACAAACAGAAGGGTGGTGCAACTCCGGACAAGACTCTGGAAATGATGAAGTGTGAAGGAGTAGGTACAACATCTCCCTGTCCTCCGGGAACTTATGACGTACTGCTCAACCTTGGCAGCAGGTATGAATGGAGAAAGGGTATTGTTGTAAAAACCGGAAGCAGGATACAGATAAAATAAGGCGTCAGGCGTCAGGCATCAGGCGTCAGGCGTCAGGCATCAGGCGTCAGGCGTCAGGCGTCAGGCATCAGGCGTCAGGCGGTGCGTATCCGGCCTTACTTTTTATCAGGCGGCATCCATATCCGGAATTCGCCGCTGCAGTGAAGCATGCCCATGAGGTATAATAATCCATCATAATATCTTTCATTGAAACCGTCTGGGACAGGAGTGTTCCAGAGGGCTTCGGTGAAATCGCGTGACAGGGCATGATCAGCAGCCAGGCTTACTACTGCATTGGTTGCGACAAGACCTTTTGCATGTCCCTGGTTTAGCTTCTTCCCGTCGATAGAATATTCAGTACCATATTTATCAATCCCTTCTGAGGTAAAGCAGAGTGCCGTTACAATCAATTCTTCACCATCGGGTGTCCTTCCTCGAGAAAAAGGTTACGGTAGACATTAGTGAGCCAGGCGCTTATACTTCCGGGTTTTTCACTCTTGAATTTTTTATCGGAGACCTGTTACTGTGAGCACACAGTACCAGATACCACGGTACAAAAAGTCAGGGTAATAATCAGTAGTTTGTTCTTATTGATAATACTGACAGGGAAAAAATTACGAGAATTATGTTACATTTGGAATCATAATTAAAGGGGATGTATCTGAGCTGGTTACTTGAATACAAGATTAAGATCAACCGTTCCGGTCTCTGTATCTGATGAGGCGGGGATTCTAATTGCACCGGCAATATTATTAAGATTCTTTCTAAACAGAGAATTATTCTCATTTAATAATAATTATTATTTGATAGAAGATATCAGATGATAATAGTTATCAAATGATCAAACATATTAAAAGATTAATTCTTTCTGTTGAGATAAGAAACCAGTAACATCATTCACTTCTTATAAACAAATTTTAATGACCAGATGGAAAAACTAATTATAACAGGCTCAGGACTTACAATTAATGACGTCGTAAATGTGGCCCGCCATGGCCAGAAAGTGGAACTCCACCCCGAGGCAAAAAAACGTATCAACGACTGCCGCGCTATGCTCGAAAAGAAAATAGTGGCTCACGAAATAATGTATGGCGTAAATACAGGTATCGGAGAGTTCTCCGAAATAGTACTCAACGACGACCAGATCAAAGACTTCCAGAAATACCTTGTATATAACCATGCAGCAGGTATCGGCGAACCTGCATCAATAGAAACAGTACGCGGCGCAATGCTTGGAAGAATAAATGTTCATGCGCATGGGAACTCCGGCATCAGGCTTGTAATTACAGAAACACTTGTCGACATGCTTAATAAAGGTGTCACTCCTTTTATCTGTCAGAAAGGATCTGTAGGAGCATCAGGCGACCTTGCACCGATGTCACAAATAGCCCTCCTTCTGATGGGCGAAGGCCGTGCATACTATAAGGGAGAGCTTCTCGACGGTAAAGAGGCTTTGAATAAGGCAGGAATACCTGTGCCCGGTCTTCAGGCACGTGATGGACTGGGAACTATTAACGGTTCAAATGTGCTGACAGCCATGAGCGCTATCTGGCTCGTCGATGCCAACAACTGGCTTAAACAGGCAGAAATAGCAGCATCAATGTCACTCGAAGCCCTGAAAGCCAATATGAAGCCTTATACATCGCTGCTTCATGAGGTAAGAGGATTCAAAGGAGCCGTCAGAAGCGCCAATGCCATCAATAAATGCATCTCCGGAGGCGACCTTAAAGAAGGAAAAGTCAAATCAAAAGTACAGGATGCCTATTCAATGAGATCGACACCGCAGGTCATAGGATCTGCCCACGATATGCTCGCCTATGCCAGAAGCCAGGTCGAAATTGAACTCAACGGCGTGGGCGACAATCCAATCTTCTTCCCGGAAAAAAACCTTACACTCTCGGGTGCCAATTTCCAGGGATCACCTGTGAGCGTTCCCATGGATATGGCCGGAGCCTGCATAACAATGGTGAGCGTATTGTCGGAAAGGAGAATGAACAGGCTGAATAATCCCGCACTGAGCGTCGGACTACCCGATTTCCTTACAAAGGGCGCCGGAATGTTTTCAGGGCTCATGTTAAGCCAGTACACTGCCGATATGCTGATTGTGGAACAGAGAATTCTTTCTATGCCCGCATCAATACAGTCAATACCGGCTGCTGCCGACCAGGAAGATTTTGTTTCTATGGGAATGAACACTGCTATCAAGAATAACCAGATCCTTGAAGCAGCCTATGGAGTTTTAGGCATAGAGTTTATGGCTGCTGCACAGGCCCTCGACTTCAGGAAGGAAGAATACAAATTCGGAACCGGCGTACAGAAGGCAAAGGATGTTATCAGAAAACATGTCGACTTCCTCGATATCGACAGGCCTCTTTACCCCGACCATACCGCCATGAGAGAACTCGTAAGATCGTGCGAAATACTTACAGAGGTAGAAAAAGAAGTAGGCAGCCTGGAGTAATTTTCAGCTGACCCCCGCCATCAGCCTGCTGGCTGATGCCTGCCCCCTGAAGGGGACCTAAAACCCGTTTCAAATTAAGATAAGAAGA